>DAFR01000109.1:20576-27788 GCA_002497965.1 Methanomicrobiaceae archaeon UBA436
CCCTCGACGATGAGACCGATCCTGCCTTCATCATACTCTTCGGCAAGGTCGGGTGGTGCAGCCTCCTCCATTGCGGCGATGAAGTCCTTGATATCCATATTATATCCCTACGATCTCAGGGGATAAAAGGCTGAACGAGATGTGGGGACCGGCACTGAAAATTTGGCCGCCTGGAGGTCATGCCCGATCAGAGGGGATATCTGCTGTATATCCCAGAAACCACGGTGTAGAGGCCGGATAAAATAGGAAAGGTTATCCGCAGAAACGCTGAGAGACGCTTATCATCCATCGGAGACGGTATAATGAGATCTTTTATCATTGGAATGGCGCTCCTTCTTCTATGCGCCGCCATCCCTGCGGTATCTGCCCAGATCGGCGGGGATGAAGGATGGTATCGCGTCCACTGCAACATCGACGGTGCCGACGTCTACTTTGACGGCCGCTACCAGGGCACCACATACGGGGGATCGCTTGATGTCCCGGTCTACACAACCGGGTCGCCCTACAGCACAATCCGGGTCGAGAAGAGCGGCTACCATACCTACACCGGCAGCCTCCCATCGAGTCCTGCGGCAGGGGAGACGGTGGACGTCTACGTGACACTTCAGCCCGTCGAGACCACCGGTTCGATCCACGTCACGTCGAGCCCCTCAAGCGCTACGATCTACTTAAACGGGCAGTATAAGGGTGTAACCCCGCTCACGATCCCCGATCTATCTCCCGGCACCTACTCCCTTGAGGCAGAGCACAAGGGTTACCAGTCTGATTCCTCCACTGTTACGGTCAGGTCGGGGCAGCAGTCGAGCATTCAATTCACTCTGACGCCGATCGAACAGTATGGCTCGATCAAGGTCACATCCAGCCCATCTGGCGCCTATGTCTATATGGATGGAAAATACAGGGGTCAAACACCCCTGACCCTCACGAGCGTTTCTGCCGGGAAACACACCATCGAACTCGATCTGGCTGGCTACTATGACTGGACGTCGACCCTGAGCGTGAGTCCGGGCGTGACCAGTTCAATCAACGCCCACCTCTCGCCAATCCCCTCCGAGACCACCGGGGCAATTGACGTGGTCTCCTACCCCGCAGGGGCGGATGTCTTCCTGGACGAGAAGTACCAGGGCAGAACACCATCGGCGGGTGTCTACACGATATCGAACGTCCAGGTTGGCGGCCACACCGTGAGGGTGGCCCTCTCCGGATACCAGGACTACACCACGTCGGTCATCGTCAGTGCTGCAACCACAAGTCACGTCACCGCGACGCTCCAGCCCGGTCAACCCTCCACAACGGGCTCGATCTCGGTCACCTCCTCGCCCGCGGGCGCCCAGGTCTACATCGATAACGTCTACCGGGGCGTCACCCCCCTGACACTCGATGGTATTCCCACCGGAACCCACCAGGTCAGACTGGCGCTCGCAGGCTACAACGACTACTCGACAACCGTGGAGGTCGGTGCGGGGAGCACCTCTTCAGCATCGGCCTCTCTCTCACCCATCCAGACGCCAGGTACCGGGATGGCGCCGTTTGCTGCGGTAGGCGCGCTCGGCCTCATCGGTCTCCTGGTCGCCATGCGCCGGCGTGACTGAGGACCACCCCGGCACCTTTTTTCCACGAATCAGCGGTAACCCCTGACAGGGATGTCTCTTTCCGGACACGGTATCGATGTGAAATCACTCCGTGGGGTGGGCAGGACGCCCACACCTGCCCCATCCCCCCGGAATCCGTCCCGCGATAGGTCGGTGAACCCGGTCACAGCCTGGAAGGCGCCGGTTTGATGCTCCTTTAATTACTATGGGTAATAAACAACACATATAAGTATTCCAGAATGAATATATGGTCATGGAAAAGTCCCTCGATCTCATCAATGCCCGGATACGCGAAGGTAGTGCACGGGTTGTCACCGCCGAAGAGATGCCGGCAATAGTCGACGAACTGGGAGAGGAAGGGGCACTGGCGGAGGTCGATGTCGTCACGACCGGGACGTTCGGAGCGATGTGCTCCTCCGGTGCCTTCTTCAACTTCGGGCACGCCGACCCCCCCATAAGGATGGAGCGCGTCTGGCTCAACGACGTGGAAGCATACGCCGGGATAGCGGCGGTCGACGCCTACCTTGGCGCAACCCAGGAGGCCGAGACCCGCGACCGCCCCTACGGTGGTGCGCATGTCCTGGAGGAGTTTGTCTCCGGTGCCACCGTGGAACTGCGGGCAGCCTCACACGGTACCGACTGCTACCCCCGCAGGAGCATAACCACGGAGCTTCTGCTCGAGGACATGAACCAGGCGATCATGGTGAACCCGCGAAACGCCTACCAGCGCTACAACGCGGCGACGAACACCACCGACCGGACGCTCCACACCTACATGGGCACCCTCCTTCCCCGCTGCGGCAACGTCTCCTACTCCGGTGCAGGAACCCTCTCACCACTTGCCAACGACCCTGCTTTCCGGGTCATAGGGAGCGGCGTCCCGATCTTCCTTGCAGGTGCGAGGGGGATGATCGTCGGCGAGGGCACACAGCACTCGGCGGGCACAGGGTTTGGAACCCTGATGGTGACCGGCGACTTAAAAGAGATGCGCCAGGAGTTCCTGCGTGCCGCGGTCATGAGCGGTTACGGCGTGACGATGTATATCGGTGTCGGCGTGCCGATACCCGTTCTCGATACGGGGGTTGTCCGGAGCACCGCCGTCCGCGATGAGGACATCATTACGGATATCATCGATTACGGCACACCCCGGCGCGACCGGCCGTCGCTTGCAAGGGTGAGTTACGCAGACCTGAAGAGTGGGTCGGTCGAGATCGGCGGTGAGACCGTCAGGACATCCCCTCTATCGAGTTACCGGCGTGCACGGGCGGTGGCCCGGGAACTCAAGACCTGGATCGAGGCCGGGAAGATGGAACTTGCGCTCCCCACCCGCAGGATCGACCCGGCGAAACGCTCAAAACCCATGCGTGAGACGGTCGTGACCCCCCGTGTCCGCGAGATCATGGACCGGCGGGTGATCAGCATCACCGAGGATGAGGACATCAGGGTTGCAGCAAAAAAACTTCTCAAAGGGGAGACAAACCATCTCCCGGTCGTGGACGCGAGCGGTCTGCTGGTCGGGATAGTCACCACCTACGACGTCTCGAAGGCTGTGGTGAGCGACGGCCGGTTCCGGCGGGTGAAGGATATCATGACGCGGAACGTGATCAGGACCACGCCGGACGAACCTGTGGATATAGCCGCGCAGAAACTTGAGCAGAACAACATCAGCGCGCTGCCGGTGGTGGATGCCGGGAACAGGGTTGTCGGCATCCTGTCTGCGATCGATCTCGGTAAACTGCTCCCCGGGAGGCGGTGGCGATGAAACTCCTGCTGACGTTCTCCCGCAAGGGCGAGCACGACCCCGGCAGGGAACCGGTTATCGCCCGCGTGGTGAAGGAGACCGGTGTCCTCATCAACGTCGAGAAGGCCAACATCGACTCGATGGCCGGCGAGGTGCTGGTGGACGTCCCTGACGGCGATGCTGACCTCATCCAGCGGCGTTTTGAGGAGATGGGGGTGTCTGTCCGGGCGGTGGTTGATGCCATCATCCGCGACGAGGAGGAGTGTGTCGACTGCGGTGCCTGCATAAGCGTATGCCCGCAGGAGGTCTTCTCCTTCGATCCTGAGTGGCGGCTATGCGTGAACGCTGAACGATGCGTCCTCTGCGGCAGATGCATCCAGGCATGCCCGCACGGCGCTCTCTCACAGCAGGAATGATCCGGGAGCATTTTGAGTTTCGCCAGACGATCGCGACGGTCATCGCCGACGACCCGGGGCATATCGAGGCAGCGAAGGCCGGGATGCTGGCCGCCCGGCGGGAGGTCGAGGATCAGATCGGCCGCGACCCTTTTTTCGCGGCGACGTTCGAGCCGTATATCCCCCCTAACGCCGCAAATACCCCGACGAGGATGGCCCGCGCTGCCGCTGAGGCGGGTGTCGGGCCGATGGCAGCGGTGGCAGGCGCCATAGCCGGAGCCGGGGTGGAGGCGATGGCCGGGGCGGGGGCGTCGTTTGGTCTCATCGACAACGGCGGGGATATAGCCCTGGTGAGCGACCGCCAGGTCACGATCGGGATCTATGCAGGGGCATCGCCCTTGAGCGGGCGGATCGCGTTTCGGGTCCCGCCGCAGGCCGAGATCCTGGGGGTCTGCACCTCGTCGGCGACGGTTGGGCCGTCCATCAGTTTCGGTATCGCCGATGCCGTGACGGTCTTTTCCCCGGATGTTGCTGTCGCAGACGCGTGGGCAACGGCGGTCTGCAACCAGATCACGGCAAAGGACACCTCCGTCCTGGACAGACTGGAGGGTTCCGGTGTTGCCGGGGTGCTTGCCATAATCGGGGATACGGTGATCCGCTGGGGCGACCTCCCACCGATCGTGCGGGCGAGGGTGGACGAACGGCTGATCACCGCTGGCAGGCAGCCGTTTCACCGTCCAGGTTCATAGAGACTCTTCGATGTAGATGCCGATCCTTTCGTATGCCTCAGGGCCGGCGAACCGTGCAAGCGTGGTATCCCCGTCGGTAAGAATTAACACCGGTTCCCCTTTCTCCACCAAGAAGACCGCCTCGTAGATATCCACCTCTTTTATGATGATTCCGCGGGCAAGGTCTGAGGCGGCATGGAGCTGGAGCCGCTCTCTCGCCAGGTCGTCCGGGGTCTCCCGGAAGAAGTAGTAGAAGACCTGGTAGGCGTTTAGGAGATCGGAAGAGATGAGCGCATTCAGCGTCTCTGCATCAAGCGTATCCAGCATCTCTGCCAGGAGTTCGTCATCATCATCGCTTGCCTCAAACAGGGTATCGGCAAGTTCCGCAAGTTCGGTGTAATCGACCATACCTGACTCCTCCACGCATCCGACCGCGCCGCGACCGGCGGGTGCATGAATAACTATATTGGTCTCGCCGGAAAAAAGAGTAGGTGTGCGTGAGGAGGATCTGGATTGGGCCGTGTATCACGGGATTCCACAAACCGGCAGCATCACGGTCAAAGATCTTATATCTGTCACCGGGTTTGAACCCGATGCGGTCATGGCATCGCTCGAGCGTCTGGAGCACTATCTCCTGATACAGCGGTCGGGTGAGATGATACGCCTTCTCTCCATCCAGGAATCGCTGATCGCGTGTCGGTGCCGCCACAGCAGGGTTGACCTCCCGTTTGTCATCGAGAACGGTGTAATCCGGGCAAAGAAGGAGTGAACGGGATGCCCGAGGTAGCAGTCCTCAGGATAGGCCACCGCCCGGAACGCGACCAGCGGGTGACGACCCACGTGGGGCTTGCGGCGCGGGCGCTTGGAGCCCGGGGGATGTACCTCGCGGCGGATGACCGCGGGGTGGTTGCGAGCATACAGGACGTGGTCTCCCGCTGGGGGGGCGACTTCTTCGTGGAGGACGGTGTAAAGTGGCGCCAGTGCATCCGGGACTGGAAGGCCGCCGGCGGCATTGTTGTCCACCTGACGATGTACGGGCTCCCGATGACCGATCTCGTGGACGAGATCCGCAGCCTTGATCGGGTGCTTATCGTGGTCGGTGCTGAGAAGGTTCCGGGCGAGGTCTACGGGCTTGCCGACTACAACGTCTCGGTGACCACACAGCCTCACTCCGAGATCTCGAGTCTTGCTCTATTCCTGGACCGCCTCTTCGAAGGCAGCGAACTTAACCGGGAATACCCGGACGCGAAGATCCGGATTGAACCGGCGAAAGCGGGTAAGAAGACGGTGGAACGGTGAAGCCGCGGGTGCTTGTTGCCGGGTTTGCAACACGGCATGTGGCGCAGTCGGCATACAGGGCGGGGTATACCGTCTACGCCGTCGACCATTACTGTGACCGGGACCTTTCCTGGTACACGAGAGATTCGCTTGCGTTCGAGGAACTCGCCGACCTCCCTGATAAGATCGCTGAACTTGCATCCCGGCACCCGGTTGACGCTCTGGTGGTCACCTCGGGTGCCGAGACCGTCGGGACGACGATACCCCTGTACGGCACCCCTCCTGCAAAGGTGGAGCGGTTCCTTGACAAAATTGAGATCCAGCGGTTCTTCGAGGGGCTGGGTGTGCCCGTTCCACCGCTTGCCGAGGGGCGGTTCCCGGCGATGGTCAAGCCGCGCCGGGGTGCGGGAGGCTGGAGGAACGCGGTTGTTAGGACGGAGGAGGAGCTTCGCCGCTGGGAGGAGACCTGGCCGGACGTCCCCTACATCGCCCAGACGGTTGTCGACGGTGTCCCTTCAAGTGTCTCCTGCATTGCGGACGGCCGGCGTGCACGGGCGATCGCGGTCAACCGTCAGATCCTGCGGGGTGGGGGAGAGAGGGCGCACGGGTTTGCCGGGTCGCTAACTCCGTTTGTCCATCCGCTTGCGCGGAAGATGATAGAAGCAGCGGAGCGGATCGCTGCCGCAAGCGGCTGTGTCGGTTCGGTCGGGATCGATTTTGTGGCCGGGGATAGGCCGTGGGCGATCGAGATCAATCCCAGGTTCCAGGCAACCCTTGATACCGTTGAGATGGCGATCGGAGAGAGCGTCTTTGAGATGCACATGAACGCCTGCCGCGGGGTTATACCGGCGATGCAACCTCCTGCGCGGCAGGTTGCAATCAGGCAGATCCTCTTTGCGGAACGGGACATGAGGCTTGATGCCGATCTCTCTGGCCTTGCACCGCGCGTTGCCGACATCCCCTGGCCCGGAACCGAGTTTGAGGAGGGTCAGGCCATACTGAGCGTCTACGGCCGCGGTGGATCGGAGGATGAGGCGTATGCCGACCTTGAGAGAAGCCTCGTGCTCGTCAGGAAACGAAGCGGGGAACAGGGGAAAGGGTGTTAAAGGATGGAGAAGAGATAATGCAGGGTATCGATACCTTCGTGTATGCACTTATAGGGTTAAACCGGGAGAGATTTTGAGTATGGTATCTGTCGCTGAACTGCTGGATGATCCTGCAATCAAGGCTTACATCAGGCGTATGATCGGGGATGAGGGGATCGAGGTTCTCAGGAGGTTTCCGGGGGATGGGGAGCACAGTGATGAGGAACTTGCTGAGATTACCGGGATCAGCCTCAACACCGTCCGCCACACCCTCTACACCCTCTACGAGAAACGTCTTGCCGAGTACCGGCGGCTGAAGAACATCGAGACCGGCTGGCTCACCTACCTCTGGCATCTCCAGCTGGACCGCATTTACGATGTGATCGAGGAAGA
>DAFR01000109.1:27829-30190 GCA_002497965.1 Methanomicrobiaceae archaeon UBA436
ATGTGCAGGGACTGCAGCGTCATCTACACCTTTGCAGACGCGGCGGACTGGAACTTTGCATGCCCTAACTGCGATGCCACCCTCGATCACTTTGATAACGAACTTCTTGCCGCCGCTCTCAGAAAGAGGGTCGAGAAGATCAAGGAGAGCCTCGGGAGTGCGTGAAGAGGACTGTATCGATCTCCTCCGAAGGGCCGGGTGTTCTGCCGGAGTCATCGCCCACTGCCGGGCGGTGCGCGACCTTGCGCTCACCTACGCGTCCGATCCCCTGATAGATCGTGGCCTGGTCGAGGCCGGTGCTCTGCTTCACGATATCGGCCGCGGGGTGACGCACGATATCCGCCATGCTGAAGTGGGTGGCGAGATATGTCGATCGTTTGGACTTGATGAGGAGGTCATCGCCATAGTCGAGCGGCATATAGGTGCCGGGTTGACGGCCGATGAATGTTCGTTGTTGAACCTTCTTCCACGCGATTGCATGCCCCGGACGGCCGAGGAGAAGATCGTTGCCCATGCGGACAACCTGGTGAAGGGGACCCGTGTTATAACACTTGATGAGCGGTTGTTGTACGCGATTGCCCTTCCCCGGAGGCAGAGAAGGCGTATCTACAGGCTTGGACTTGAGGTAGAACTCTTCAGATAACCAGTTTTTTTACCTGCGGAAGTGCACGCAGCCGTTCGTAGACCGATGCCGGGATCCGCGGTTCATCCACGATCATAACGAGTCTTGGCTCTTCGGTGAGGTAGGGGTCGGTGACGTATATCTGCCGGATGGGCAGATCGTGATCGACCAGGACGCCGACCGCTGCGCCGACAATACCTTTCTGGTGCGCGTCTCTCGGGTAGAGGGTTATGACAGAGAGTCCGAGCGCCTCGGCGACCCCGGAGAGGTCGGGCACGGCCCGCATCCTGGTGAAGATCTCCCGGAGTTCCGGTTTTTCAAGGATGCGCCTGGCGGTGGCGTCGACGACCCTGCGGTCAGTATCGATCGCTCTTCCTATGTGCGTGGCCGGGATCTCGATGCCGTTGCAGACGATGCGGCCATCTTCGTTTATGCCAAACCCGTTCTCCAGCAGGAAGCGAACCACCCTGCCCTGCGACGGTGAATCGGCAAACTCTTGTGAGATGTCAGCCCACATGGGATGATCTTGGATCCTGGTGCATATATACACACCGATGGCGATCATGGTGCGCCGGGGTACATGTTCGTTCAGGCGTGGTTGCGTGGTTTATGCGAAGCCCTCAAACCGGTACCTGCCCCCCCTGGTTTGATAAACCCCCCTGGACGGATTCTGGCGGTGTAAGTGGCCGGGAATCATCAGCCCCCCTCCCCTCGGGGGGGGGGCGATTCTCCATCGATACAGTTCCAGGGGAGCGATCCTCTCTCTTCCGTCAGTGTGAAGACCCACACCGGAATCCTGTTTCCACCCCTGGCACGGCCATCGGGCCAATCGCCAGACACTCGCCCTCCCGCCTCTCGAGAGAGTGGTCAGCCGCAAAAGACGCTCAGCGCGGCGGTGATTTTTGGGCATCAAAACCGTGAGCAAACAGGTTCACCTTGGCTCCATGCGGCCGCCTGTGAAAAAGAGTGGTTTTTTTCAGAGGGTCTCCAGCCGTTTGTTCACCATATCCCAGTTCACGACGCTCCAGAACGCATCGATGAACTGCCCCCGGTTGTTCCGGTAATCGACGTAGTAGGCGTGCTCCCAGACATCGAGCACCATCAGGATCTTGAAGGAGGGGTAGACGTTGGTGTTGTGCTTCTCGATCTGCATTATGATGGGCCGATCGGTCATGGGGCAGCAGGCGAGCGCAGCCCAGCCTGAACCCTCGACGCTTGCGGCCGCTTTTGTAAACTCGGCCTTGAACCGGTCGAAGGAACCCCATTCTTTCTCTATAAGATCAGCAAGGGCGCCGCCGGGTGTCCCGCCGCCTCCCCTGCCGGCCGGGGCCATAGTGGGCCAGAAGAGGGTGTGCAGGACGTGACCGCCGATGTTGAAGGAGAGTTCCTTCAGAAGCGCTTTCATGTCAACTTCGGCGCCTTCCTGCCGCGCTTTCTCCAGTCTCTCAAGGTTGGCGTTCGCTCCCGTCACGTAGCCCTGGTGGTGTCTGTCGTGGTGGATGGAGAGTTGCTCCTTTGAGATCTGCGGTTCGAGTGCGTCGGCCGCATAGGGCAGCGGCGGGAGTTCATACTTCTTGAACGGTCTGGTTGTCATCTTCTCTACAGTCATGGTTATCGATCGTTAGATGGAGGCGGATCTATTTTATGGTGTCGGTGCTCCCGTTCCAGGGGGCCGTTTGCTCTTTCCGCTGGATGGCGCGGCCCGGATCCATACCGCTAACTTAACCTGGATGCCCTCT
>DAFR01000109.1:30365-30497 GCA_002497965.1 Methanomicrobiaceae archaeon UBA436
ACCCGCCGCCGGCGATGCCTATATAACACTTCACGGACGCTCGACATGGGCGCTTGTAAACGCATACCACGCAGCGGTGCGGGAGAGAGGGCTGCGCCCCGAACGGCTCGTTATCGTCACCGAAGAGCCGTA
>DAFR01000141.1:0-2081 GCA_002497965.1 Methanomicrobiaceae archaeon UBA436
GGTGCGGGAGGACAGCGGTCGCCATCACCGCCTTCTCGGCGAGCGGACGTTCACGCCCGATGACAACCGACTCTCTGTTCCGGATTGCGTCAAGGAACTCATCGACGGTATCGGCCTCGGCACAGGTGACGACCCCACCCAGTTCATGGAGGAGATGGCCATCTGTCCCCCCTGTCCGCCCGAGATGGTGGGCGGCGGCAAGCCTCGCAGCCTTCAGGTTATGGGTTCTGGCCATCCCACCACAGATCACCTCGAATGCATCCAGGCGGGAGAAGACCTCTTCCCCGATACAACTGCCCATCACGCAACGTTCGACCCCCCGGTTCAGGAAAGAGTAGCCGCATGGGTGCGCCTCGGCGGCAATACAGGCGTAGTCTTCCCGGCGATCCAGGATCTCCTGAGTATCGAGGCGTATCGCGGTGAAAGGGCCATCTCTTCGGTTTCTCTCTATGTGCCGCCGGTAGAAGTCCCGAAGATCGGATACCGAGTAGAAGTAGAGGAGGATGTGCGGGCCGTCGTTGGCGCTGACCTCGATCCCGGGGATCAGGGGGACTCCCATACCCTCTCGTTGTGCCTCGACAACGCCACCTATCTGGTTGTGGTCGGTGATCGCAAGCCCGATACCCTGCTCTGCCGCAAGTCTCAGCGCATCCTGCACACGGGTGGCGGAGTCGGAGTAGCAGGTGTGGAAGTGGAGGTCTGCCGGGAGATACCCGAGACGCCGGATCTCCCGGGGCAGGGGTCTTTCGAATACGATGTCCCTGTAGTAAAGCATGGGCGGTCTATCTGATCAGCGTTAGGTGCTCCAGGACGAAAAAATGTTCCCCTGATAGAGTAGAGGGTGGAGGCGGGCGTTACCCGAACCTCTCAGTCGGTCTGAGACTCCTCAGGTGCCACCAGTTTCTCTGTGATCTCTTCCTTCGATGACCTGGAGAGGTAGTGACCCCCGGCAATTGCAACGATGATCGCGCCGATCAGGACAAAGATCATATCGAGCATGGTGTCATCAAGCCCGTGCTGGAGGTCTGTCCCGAGGAAGGTGTCAAAGACCCATTCATAGATCTCCCAGAACGCACCCGTCGCCATCGCGGCGATGACTATGAACCCGACGATCATCCAGCGGAAGAGGTTCAGCCTGCTGAACCGGTCGAGCAGCAGAACGGCGACAAAGGCGAGCACCGAGACGGTCATCCCCGAGACAAAGTGGGCAACCTTGTCGTAGTAAGGGTAGTAGAGCATGTAGAACCCCCGGATCTCGCCGGCGATATGGAGGTAGAGCGAGATTGCGATGAGGAGGTTGACCTGCCAGGGGAGGGTGATGCTCAACCGGCGGGTGACGATGGTTGGAACCAGCGTTAAACCAAGCCCAAGTGCACCGGTGAAGACCTGCGAGTATTCCCCGAGCGAGAGCGCAATAATGATGTTCACCGCTATAAGCGACTGGAAGAGATAAGCGAGGTAAAGACCGACCGGCCTCTTCATGAGATCAATATTGGTGAGGGTCTCGTAAACATATTGTGCCGACGGATCGAACCGGAATCACCACTCAACGAACCTGATATCGATCTCTGTGAGTTTACGGTAGATGAGATACTTTTGTAACTCGCGCCGGTAGTCGTAGACAATGTACTCGTAGGTGTCCCAGATCGTCACCCAGTTAAGGATTGTAACAAGGCCAGCGAGCAGGGTCATGACGAAACCCCGGAAGTAGCCTATAAAAACATAGAAGAAGAGGACGGCGATACCAGCGTTGATCGCGGCGATGAGTATACTGGTCTTACCTTCCCGATGGGACATCTTTCTATCGTTCTCCAGGTCGCGCAACCGGAATGTGTAGTGGCGGCGCACCGCCTCCGGGACGAGAGATGCCTCTTCCGGGGAGAGAGAACCCCGCGGGAGGCCCACGGCGATACCGGCGACCCTCCTCGGGTCATGGCCGTCGACGTATCTGACGATGAACAATTCAGCAAACTCGGTGAGTTCCTGCGCGGGGAGAGGGTATGGATCGCCAGCGTCCAGGATCTGATCTTTTGATTTGAAATGAAACTCTATCTCTGTCCCCAGATCCATCTCATTCGTGA
>DAFR01000141.1:2166-3548 GCA_002497965.1 Methanomicrobiaceae archaeon UBA436
GCTTGCGAGGCAGCAGAAGAGATTCTCACCCCACCAGGCATGGTTGGGCGTTGAGCGCGCGCACCCTATCCGGATGGAGTCCATCAGGTCAAAGATCAGGACTGTAAACTCGCCGCATTTTCCGGCAGCATATCCGACGCTTATCAAACCTGTTCGCTGGGACACTCGAGTCCACCGGGGGCGAACGATGAGTGGTGATTGCCGGTGATGTGAATCACCATCCGGGGTGGGACTGAAGGGGGGGAACGCTTCGTCCTTACACCGTGGTTGAAAATCTTTTATCGGTCACCCATGCCACCTGAACGGTGGTTACTCCTCCGCGCTGCTGTTCCCGATCAACTCCCCCATCCACCGGGTATCCTCCCAGCTCTCAAGGAAGAGTTTCACCGCGATGGTCAGCGGTATCGCAAGGAAGACCCCGACCGCCCCCAGGATGAACCCCCAGAAAACAACCGAGAAGAGGACGACGAACGGTGAGAGGTTGAGTTCACGCCCGGCCATCCGGGGAAGAACCAGATTCTCGGCAGCGGAGTCTATGAGGGATATGACGACGATGACCGTCGCCGCCCCGGCCGGCCCGAGTTCGATCAGGGCAAGAAGGGTTGGAGGGATCGCCGCGATGACCAGGCCGATGTAAGGGACGTAACTCAGGATGAAGGCGATGAACCCCCAGAGCACGGCAAAGTCGACCCCGAGGACGGCCAGGAATAGCCCCGTCCCCACACCGGTGATGAGGTTCACCTTTGTCCTGACAAGGACGTAGTCGATGAGGAAACTGCCAGACTGTGCCAGGTGCCGGTAGAGAGAGGTATCCGCGCCAATGTATCGCTCGAGAACAACCGCAAGACGCGGCGCCTCGATGAGGAGGAAACCCATCCCGACAAAGATCAGGAAAGCATCGATGGCGATGTTGCCGACCCCGCGGGCGATCCCGGCCACCTGCTGGATCAGGAAACCCTGGTCGATGTAGTCCCATATCGTGAAACTGCCGATATCGATGCCGTAATCGGCGAGGACGGTCATCTGCTCGAGGAGGCTCTCCCTGTACTGCGGCAGGGAACGGATAAACCCGGCAAACGCCACACCCAGAAAGGCTACCGCCGCGGCGAAGAGCCCGATCAGACCGGCGACCACCGCGGCGGCGGCGATGACCGGAGGGGCGCCCCGCCGGGTCAGCCACTTCATCAGAGGCGCGGTGATCATGGCAAAGAAGACAGCGACGAGAAGCGGCGCAAGGATAGGGGTGGCCGCACGGATTCCCGCAAGCACTATGACAACAGCCGCCGCGATCATCGCGATACGGGCTGGGGGTGGGAGGTTTCCGGCAGTCTTCACAGGAACGGTATAAGCGCTCCAGGAAGAAAGACCTTTTCAGACGCACC
>DAFR01000069.1:0-138 GCA_002497965.1 Methanomicrobiaceae archaeon UBA436
TCAGATGCGCTGCCGGACGAGGAACAGGTCACGATCGAGGTGGCCAGGATGATCCGCGAGGTCTTCCTGCAGCAGAACGCTTACGACCCGGTGGATACGTTCTGCCCGATGGTCAAGCAGTACGACATGATGAAGGCG
>DAFR01000069.1:231-3521 GCA_002497965.1 Methanomicrobiaceae archaeon UBA436
CCTGAACTTGAGAAGATCTTGAAGTATATGGATGCTGAATTCGAAGGCTTGAGGGCGGTGTGAGAATGAAGGAGTACAGAACGATTACGCAGATTGCAGGGCCGCTGGTCTTTGTCGAAAAGACAGAACCTGTGGGCTACGGCGAACTCGTCAACATCATCACCGCTGATGGCACGGTCAAGCGCGGCCAGGTGCTGGATACAAGCGACGAGATCGTTGTTGTCCAGGTCTTCGAGGCTACGGCCGGGATTGGCAGGGATTCAGGCATCCGCTTTACCGGCGAGACAATCAAGATGCCGGTCGGCAGGGATATGCTCGGGCGTATCCTCTCGGGCGGGGGCAAACCCATCGACGGCGGCCCCGAGATCGTGCCCGAAAAGAGGCTCGATACCACCGGCGCGGCCATCAACCCCTACGCCCGTTCGTCCCCCGAGGATTTCATCCAGACGGGTATCTCGACCATCGACGGCATGAACACACTGGTCCGCGGACAGAAACTCCCGATCTTCTCTGCATCCGGTCTGCCCCACAACGATGTGGCGCTCCAGATCGCCCGGCAGGCGAAGGTGCCAGGATCGAAGGAAGAGTTTGCCGTGGTCTTTGCGGCCATGGGCATAACCCGTGAAGAGGCCAACTACTTCATGGCCGATTTCGAGAAGACTGGCGCTCTCGAGCGTTCGGTTGTCTTCCTGAACCTCGCCGACGACCCGGCTGTAGAGCGAACGATCACGCCGCGTCTTGCGCTCACAACCGCCGAATACCTCGCGTTCGATCTCGGTTACCACGTGCTTGTCATCCTGACGGATATGACCAACTACTGCGAGGCGCTCCGCCAGATAGGCGCAGCCCGTGAGGAGGTCCCCGGCCGTCGCGGTTACCCCGGCTACATGTACACCGACCTTGCGAGCATCTACGAGCGTGCCGGTATCATCAAGGGTGTCAAGGGCTCGGTGACCCAGATCCCGATCCTGACGATGCCCGGCGACGATATCACCCACCCGATCCCGGATCTGACCGGCTACATCACCGAAGGACAGATCGTGGTCAGCCGTGATCTGCACCGGAAGGGTATCTACCCGCCGATCAACGTCCTGCCATCGCTATCCCGTCTGATGAACCTGGGTATCGGCGAGGGGCACACACGCGAGGACCACAAGAAGGTCTCTGACCAGCTGTATGCCGCGTATGCTGAAGGTAACGACCTGCGCGGGCTTGTTGCCATCGTCGGAAAAGACGCGCTCTCGGAGCGCGACCGGATGTTCCTTGAGTTCGCAGATCTCTTTGAGGACCGATTTGTCAGACAGGGTCTCTACGAGGACCGCTCGATCGAGGAGACTCTCGATCTCGGCTGGGAACTGCTTGCGACACTGCCTGAAGAGCATCTCGTGCGTATCGACCGCGCAATGATCCAGAAGTACCACCCGAAATACCGGAAGAAGGCAGAGGGGTAAGCATCCATGGCGCTGCGAGACATCAAGCCGACCCGTTCTGAACTGATCAGCATCAAGCGGCGGATCACACTCTCGGAGCGCGGCTATAACATCCTCAAGATGAAGCGCGATGGGCTGATCCTGGAGTTCTTCAAGGTGCTGCAGCAGGCAAAAGATAGCCGAGGAGTCGTGGCCGAGAGGTATACACGTGCTATGGAGATGATCGCCCTCGCAGAGACCATCGAGGGTGCAATCGGGGTGAAGGCCGCTGCCTTCTCGGTGGCGGACGTTCCGCAGATCTCGCTCAAGAGCAAGAACATCATGGGCGTGGTTGTCCCCGAGATCGAGGCGTCATCCGTTCGGAAGAGCGGGCTTGACCGCGGCTACGGGGTTCTCGGGACTTCCGCCGTCATCGACGAGACGGCAGAGGCGTTTGAGGATCTTCTCGAAGCGATCATAGAGGCAGCGGAGATCGAGACGACGATGAAACGACTGCTCGACGAGATCGAGAGCACCAAACGTCGGGTGAACGCGCTCGAGTTCAAGGTGATCCCGGAACTTTCAGAAGCCAGAGATTTCATCAAGATGCGGCTCGACGAGATGGAGCGCGAGGAGCTCTTCCGCCTGAAAAAGATTAAGGCACGGAGCGCCTGATCTGGGAGACTGGTGATACCCGGTGGAGATCGCTACCCTTGCAGATGCTGGAAATCTGACGGGAACGGTGATGCTGAGGGTTGACTTCAACTCACCCATCGATCCCTCTACAAACCAGATCCTGGACGACAAACGGTTTCGGGAACACCTGCCAACGGTGCAGGCTCTCGAGGATACAAGACTGGTTGTCCTGACGCATCAGAGCAGACCTGGTAAAAAGGATTTCACGACACTTGAGGCACACGCGGCAAAACTGGAGCGATTGCTCGGCCGCCCCGTGACCTATGTCGATGACATCTTTGGGCGATGCGCACGTGAAACCATCAGGGGTTCGAAACGAGGGGACGTCCTGATGCTTGAGAACCTGCGGTTCGCCGCCGAGGAGAACCTGACCCTGAAGCCGGAGGAGGCAAAGAAGACACTCCTTGTCAGGAGACTGGCGTCTATGGCCGAGTTCTACGTCAACGACGCTTTCGGGACGGCTCACCGCTCACAGCCGTCGATCGTGGGGCTGCCGCTTGCGCTCCCATCGGTGGCCGGGCTCCTGATGGAGAAAGAGATCACAAACCTCTCACGTGTCTTTTCAGATGCTCCAAGGCCGGTGACTTTTGTGCTCGGCGGGACGAAGGTGGATGACTCAATCGCGGTCGCACAGAATGTCCTTGCACACGGGACGGCCGACAGGGTGATCGTGGTCGGGGTGGTCGGAAACGTCTTCCTGCTTGCGGCAGGTCACCGTATCGGGCGGTCCTCCGAGCGGCTGATCGAAGACCTGGGCTACCGGGCCGAGATCGAGAGGGCTAAAAAACTCCTTGATGTCCACGGAGACCGGATCGTTCTACCCGATTCAATCGCCGTGCGCGAAGAAGGGGAGCGGGTCGACTACCCGGTGAACGCCGTCCCCGAAGATGCCCAGGTCCTCGATATCGGAACAGAGGCGATCCGGAGACTTGCTGAGGTGATAACGACGTCAGGGACGGTTGTTGTGAACGGCCCGGCCGGGTTATTTGAGGAGGAGCCGTTCGCCCTCGGCACTTACGAGATCCTGAGGGCTGCATCCAGCGTGGAGTTCTCGGTTGTTGGTGGCGGGCACTCCGGCGCGGCCGTCGAGCGGCTCGGGATCGAGGACCGGTTCACGCATATCTCCACCGGTGGCGGGGCGGCGATCGAGTTCCTGACAGGGAAGAAACTGCCCGCCATTGAGGC
>DAFR01000122.1:0-3506 GCA_002497965.1 Methanomicrobiaceae archaeon UBA436
CAGTCTGCCCGGTGACCACCGCACGTCCGCTCAACAAAGGCCGCCTCACCATCGAGAGGTGAGCAGGCAGTGTGTGGCGATTGTTCAGCGGGAGCCAGCGGGACGGTCACCCTCCCAGACACTCGACCGAGGTGAATCACCGCGGGTCGCCAGTCTTGCTGGTGTATACATAATGGATGGCTGGAACCTTTAACCTCCCGGTTCGAGCAATGCACTTCTGCCATCCTGAAGATGTATTACACTGCCGTTCGAGAGAGTGTGGGGGAATGTGGACTGGGGGGTTCACCCCTCGCTCTTTCACCCATGACTCAAAAGGCATCCACCTCTCTTCAACCCGATCTTTTGCCGGAACACAGGTTGTTTATCGGTCCCTTCTAACGAACGCGGCGTAACCGTGGTAACCACCCTCGGTGGCGGTTCTAAAGACGCGGACGTCTGTAGCGCCCCGCATCTCCAGTTGTCTGGCGTAGGCCCACGCGGCCTGCTGGGTCTCGTAGAGCCTGTCGGCGTAGTAATCCTGCCCGTCGATTACCCGCCGCTGCCGTATCCTGATCCAATCCGTCTTCGAGCCCCGATCCATGGTTTAGTTCTTACAGGTGAAAGGCTGATAGATGTTGCGCACCCGGGGTATCTCCCAGGATCTAATGTTTTGGCTTTCTCTCAGCCCAGTAGGCCTCCGCCTCTTCCTCCATCTCCTCGAGTCTCTCATAGTAGTCCGGGAACTCGTTTAAGTGCGCAAGCGCGATCTTTGCTGTGGTGAGGAGGTCGTCATCGGTGACGTTTGTCACCGGATCCCGAAGCCCGTGCTCGAGTTCGACTACCATTCCCCGCCGGAACTCCTCGATATCGAACTCATCCCACGTGATGCCGAGTCTCTCCCCCATCTCCCTTGCCTCATCCAGTGTTACGTCTCTTCGTGCCATTGGGTATCTCCATCTCGAATGGTCTCTTCGCAGGGTTAAGAGCCTGACGGAAAGGGTATCCATCCCACCCCCCGCCGCTGCTGGGCCGTCTCGAACGCCTCAAATCATATTCAGCGGGCCAGAAGTAAGGTTTATGCCGGTTGTTCGCATATTCCGAGAAGAGTAGCACACTCACCGAGCGGAGTTGAATGCCCCTGTGACGACCGTGATTGCCGTTGACCTCGGCGGAACCAACCTGCGCGCTGCCCTGGTGGATTCCGATGCGAATATTCTCGCCCACGAAATAGTTCCGACGCCGGGAGCCGGGCGTTCAGGTGAGATGATCACCGATGCGATCATGGCGCGGGTTGAGACTCTCCTCACGTTGCCGGAGGGGAAGGATGCTCTGGCCATAGGTGTTGCGTCGGTAGGCCCGCTGGACCTGGGTCGCGGGTGTGTCATCAACTCGCCGAACATCGCCTTCCCTCTCGTCGAGATCGTCGAGCCGCTCCGGGAGCGGTTCGGGCGGGCTGTCTTCCTCATCAACGATGCCCGGGCCGGTGTCCTGGGCGAACGCTGGATCGGTGCCGCCCGCGGTTCCGAGAACGCTGTCTACATCACACTCTCGACCGGCATAGGTGGCGGTGCTGTGGTGAACGGCTCTCTCCTCCTCGGGAAGGACGGAAATGCCGGGGAGATCGGGCATATACCCGTTGATACACGCTACAACCTTATTTGCGGGTGCGGGTTTGCCGGCCACTGGGAGGCTTACGCCTCCGCAAAGAACATCCCCACCTTCTTTGCGGCCTGGCAGGAGGCGGCGGGTCTCCGGCGGGTGAGTTTCGACACCTGCTCGACGCAAGCGATCTTCGAGGCGGCCAGGGAGGAGGACGCGGTTGCCCTTGCCTTCGTGGAGGCGCTCGGGAAGGTAAACGCCCGTGGGGTCTCGGGGGTTATCGTAGCCTACAACCCTGAGATAATCGTGTTTGACGGCCCGCTTGCGCGCTATCACGGCGATATCGTTATCAGGTACATGGAGCCGTTCATCGACCGCTACCTGACCCTTCCCCGGCTGGCAGTCTCCTCACTCGACGGTAAAGCACCGCTCTTTGGTGCGGCGTTATACGCGCTTGAGGCCCTCTGAGAGTCCGAGTGAGAAGAATGATTGAGATCTACCCCAATCTATACATCGGGTCGCAGGAGGATTACGAGGTTGTGGTGGAGGCCCATGATACGTGGTGCGTGGTGCATGCCAGCCGGAATCCATACCACTGCCTGGCGGTCACATACTCCCCGCTCGGCACGGTGCCGGCAGACCACCCGGAACACCTGGTTGCCCGGCGGGGAAACCGCCTTATGCTCAACCTGGTCGATTCCCGGGATCCCGCCGATATACCGAAAGAGGCGATCGATGCCGCGCTGGATTTTATACACCGTTGCCTTCCTAAAGGGCGGCCGGTGCTGGTCCACTGCGGGTTCGGGGTATCCCGCTCGGCGGCGATAGGGCTCCTCTACCTGGCGGCATACACCGATGTCCTGCCCCGTGGGAGCCTGGCCGAGGCCGAGGAGGCATATCGGAGGATATACCCCCCATATAAGCCCGGTCGCGGGATCCAGGGGTTTATGGAGGCGCACTGGGACGATTATGCAGGAAGGGGTTCAAAACGTGACCGCTGAATCCCTGGGCACCGCAAGGATCGGAGTCCGGCGCTCGCGGTTCTATGCCCACCTCTGCGCCGTCGAAGGGCCGGATGACCTTGGTCCCGTTCTTGCGGGTCATCGGGATGCATACCGGAAGGCCGCCCACCACTGCAGGTCTGGGGGGTGTTGAGGAGTTCAAGATAACGGTGGCGAGGTCGGTCGACCCGGACCTGTGCTCCTCGCTCTCCTCCGAAAGCATGGTCTTGAGAGCCAGGCGCTGGTGAGATCCAGGATCTTCGGGGGGGTGTTTCGCACGGGCGATCCGCGATGCCGGGGTCAGCTGGTGACGCCCTCAAGGAGGATAACCCATCCCTGAGATCGGCACATCCACCGTGCCCGGGTGAAAAATTATCAGGTTCCCGGCATATCCCATGTCTGCCACTTCTTCCGCGCTCTGGAGAGGAGGAGCGCCACCGGCGGGATGAGGATGAGGGCTGCAAACGCGTATGATGCGTCGAGGATCGAGGCGAAGATCAGGAGCAGAAGTGCCGGGCTTATAGCGAGTATGTATCGAAGAAAGACCCCCGCAGAGTAGAGCATCACGTTCGGGTGGAGTCCACAGAGGTAGACCGTCACCGCCAGGGTGTACGCCGAGATCGAGACAAAGGTGGCAAGGGCCGGGAAGAACGCCACCGTCCATTCCGTTGTCGCCGCTGCGATCACGAGCACCGCGAGTGGGAGCAGGTTTGCAAGGGCGTAGGCCTTCAGTTTCGCATCGATCACCTCGCTGACCTCCACCGGCAGGAATGCGTAGGACGTGAAAGAGTCAAACTCGGTCAGCCAGTTGTATATTGTGGCCGATAACACCCCGAGCAGGACGGCAAAGACCACCAGGGGATCGATCCCCGGAATGAACCGGATCAGGACCTGGAGGCAGACCCAGATCAGGGCGAGCGGGAGGAG
>DAFR01000122.1:3578-6229 GCA_002497965.1 Methanomicrobiaceae archaeon UBA436
TTCGGCCATGGGCTCGAACCGGTTTCTGAAACGTTTTGTCCGGTCGGGATATTCCACAGTGACAAAGAGCACCGATACGGCTGCCGGAATCAGGATGAGGATCAGAGATAGGAGGAGCGGTTCCGGCGCCGGGTCGAGGAAGAAGGCGTATGGCGGGAGGAGGGGCACCCCGAACCGCGAGGCCGCCAACCCGACGACGGCGAGCACCGCCACCGTTCCGGCCAGGAGCGCAACAGAGTGTGCGTAGAGCGTCGAGAGGAAGGAGACGAGAGCAAGACCGAGGAGGAAGGCGAGCGTGAGCGATATAAATGCCAGGAGAGGGTAGCCCGGGTCGAGCGAGATGAACGGTGTCGCTGCGGCGAACCCGATCGAGAACGGAAGGACATAGAGCAGAATGTAGTATAACGTGTCTTTTGCCAGGAAAGCGGCGAATATCCGTCTCTCCGAGACCGGCAGGCTCCGGGATGCGTAGGCGACCAGACTGGCCTGCCCGAACCTGCGGTTCATGAACTCCCGGCTCATGAGGCCAAACGAACCCACCATCACACCCATGAGCAGGAAGATGATGTGCGCAAGGAGCGCGACAATGTCATATGGGAGAACATCTGCAAAGATCGGGAGGGTGAGCGATCCCAGGAATGCAAAGACCGCGATCACCGCCGGAAAGAGCGCAAACCCCAGGTTCCCGAATATCGTCGAGTGGATCCGCCACTCTTCCTTCATCATCGCGACGAAGAGTTCAGGCACCGGCACCACCCAGAACCAGTTCGAGGAAGAAATCTTCCAGGCTCCTGCCGCCCGATGCCGTGATTTCGTCGACACGACCGGTGTGGAGGAGCCTGCCGTTGTGTATGATCCCGACCCGGTCGCAGATCTCTTCGGCGATCTCGAGGATATGGGTGGAGAAGAAGATCGTCCCGCCGTTCCTGACGTAACGCTGCAGGAAATCCTTTACCGTCCTCTGCATGATGGGGTCAAGGTTGATCAGAGGTTCGTCGATGAGGGCGAGCGGCGGTTCGTGGAGGAAGGCCTGCGCAAACATCAGTTTCTGCCGGGTTCCCCGGGATAGGTCCTTGCACAGGACGTCCCGCTTGTCCCCGAACTCCAGCAGGTCAAACCAGCGATCACACCTCTCCTCGATCGAATCCAGGTTGCGGATGCGGGCCACAAAATGGAGGTACTCCTCCGCGGTGAGGAAACTTGGCGGTGTCTCCTGCTCCGGGATGATCCCAACCAGTCTCCTGACCCCGATCGGGTCTTTCGTCACATCTATCCCCATAACCCTGGCCGAACCGGATGTTGGCCTTACCTGCCCTGTCAGCATCCGGATCATCGTTGTCTTTCCCGAGCCGTTCGGCCCGAGAAGCCCGAAGAGTTCTCCCTCCACAACGGAGAGCGAGACACTGTTCACAGCGACGACGTTGCCGTAATCCTTGGTGAGGTTCTCTGCCTCGATCATATGCCGCATGCCCAATTCTCCACCACCTGTTCTTTCAGTGAAAAGAATGTCTGCTGGAGATATCTATAATAACTTCCAGTAACCCTCTGGTGGGGCCACCCCCCTGGCCGGGCGCGTCATGAGCCAGACGGCTCTTACAGCATCTTTATCCGTGCGCGCCGGCCCCTCCCGACAGAAGACCTTATGTGGTGCAACACTCAATGCCTCACGAGATGAAGACGGAGATACCCTATGACCGGTTCGCTCACGTCCCGGAGCGGATCTTCGGTCTTGTCGACCTCGCCTACAACCTATGGTGGAGCTGGCACTCCTCGGCAAGCGTGCTATTCAAGATGCTGAACCGGGCGGAATGGAAGATGAGCCGTCACAACCCCGTCAGGATGCTCCTGGATACCCCGCCGAGTTTCCTTGAGCGGGCGGCGGCGACACCTGAATTCCTCCGCCGCTACGATATCATAATGAACCGGTTTCGGGAGTACATGATGCCGGGAACGAGCTGGTTTGCACAGCACTACCCTGTGCGGGAGCCCCTCACGATCGCCTACCTCTCAAGCGAGTTCGGGCTGCATCAGTCGCTCCCGTTCTATGCGGGAGGGCTCGGGATCCTGGCGGGTGACCACATAAAGGCGTCGAGCGACCTCGGCGTCCCGACGGTATCTGCAGGGTTTATGTATGCCGAGGGGTATCTCCATCAGCACATCGAGGCGGACGGCTGGCAGAGGAACGTCGCCGAGATCCTGGACCGTGATGCCGCCCCCGTTCTCCGGGTGCTGGACGATGATGGCAAACAGGTTGTGGTGCAGGTTCCCCTGGTTGATCCGCCGATCTACGTTGCCGTCTGGAAAGTGCAGGTGGGGCGTGTCCCCCTCTACCTCCTTGACACCCATATCGATGAGAACCTGCCTGAGAACCGGAGCATCTCTCACCGCCTCTACTTAACGGAGATCGAGTACCGTCTCCGGCAGGAACTTGTGTTGGGCATCGGTGGGCGCAAGGTCCTCCACACGCTTGGCGCGGAGTACTCGGCGATGCACTTAAACGAGGGGCACTCTGCATTCGCCCTCCTCGAACGGCTCCGGGAGCGGCTCGAAGCGGGGATGTCGTTTGAAGAGGCACGTGAGCAGGTCCGGAACACCTCCCTCTTCACGACCCATACCCCTGTCGCCGCTGCCCACGACGTCTTTCCAGAAGA
>DAFR01000122.1:6328-9278 GCA_002497965.1 Methanomicrobiaceae archaeon UBA436
TTCCACAACGCCGTCTCCAGGCGTCACGGCCAGGTTGCAAGGGAGATGTGGCAGCCTCTCTGGCCGGATCTGCCGGTAGATGAAGTGCCGATCGACTATATCACGAACGGCGTTCACCTCCCGACCTGGCTGAACCACCGGATCGAATCGCTATTTGATCAGTATGTGGATCCAGTCTACCCTGACTGGCGGGAGAATTACGACAACCCGATCATCTGGGAGGTGGTAGACGAGATCCCGGATGATGACCTCTGGCGTGAGCACCAGTGGCTGAAGATGAAACTCTTTGCCCGTATAAGAGAGCGGAAACGCCTCAAGTGGGCGGGCCATCGCGACGAACCCGCGAACCTCACGGCTGAGGGGCTCATGCTCGACACCGCAGCGCTGACGATCGGGTTCGCTCGCCGGTTCGCCGAGTACAAACGTGCGGATCTCATCTTCATGGATCCTGAGCGGCTTGAGCGGATCGTGAACAATCGCTGGAGGCCGGTGCAGTTCATCTTTGCCGGGAAGGCCCACCCTGCCGACGAGCAGGGCAAACGGATCCTCCAGAAGATCTACCAGTATTCCCAGGATCCACGGTTCGGCGGCAGGATAGCGTTCGTCGAGGATTACGACGAGCAGGTTGCACATTACCTGGTTCACGGTGTAGACGTCTGGTTGAACACACCCATTCCACCCATGGAGGCGTGCGGCACGAGCGGTATGAAGGCGGGGATGAACGGCGTGCTGAACCTCTCGGTTCTGGATGGCTGGTGGGTCGAGGGCTACAACGGCTGGAACGGCTGGGCTTTTGAGAGTCGGGGGGATTACAGGGAGGACGCGGCGACGATCTATGACCTGATCGAGAACGAGATCGCCCCGCTTTACTACTCGCGGACGATGGACGACGTGCCGCACAGGTGGGTCCAGATGATGAAGGAGTCTATGAAGAGCATCGCCCCACAGTACTGCGCCCTCCGGATGCTCAAGGAGTACGTCACCAGGTACTACCCCACCGTCTGCAGGTTTGCGGTCGGGCCGCGGGAGCAGATGGCAGGGCTTGAAGGGGTATGTCCGCCGGGTCCGGCACCTGAAAAGAAGTGATCTGGAGTCGGCAAAGCACAGCGGCAGAGAAAGCGTCTTCACCATCGGGATGCACGTGAAAGGGGGCCATTTAAAGAGATATCGTGGGGATCAGGCGGGTGCGTTGCCTCCCGGATCTACAACAGCATCGAACCATTCTGATGGTCAATGCCTCGGCCCTGCCGGGGTTAACGTTTTCTACACCCCGGCTATAAACAATCACTACCGGAGGGCTGCCTGTCCGGGGTCTGGGGTATGGAGTGGAAGGACATTGTTCCGGTTCTTGCGGGTGCGATCATAATCCTGGTCGTCGCGTTTGTAGTGAAACCCGCGCTACTCGGCGAACCGCTCACCGCTGGTTCCGAACCGGTGGTGGTTCGAAACCCGCCGGTCTATGCTCCTCCTGAACCGGCAGCGACACCGACACCGTATCCGGGTGACGGTCCGGCTTACACGCGGAATTTTAGGTGGACGGCGATCGATGGCGGAGTCCATACGACGGTGGTCAGGATCCCGGAGGCGCTGTTCCAGGAACAGCGGGAGACGCCGCGGCTCAGCGATTATCACATCTGGGGGCGGTATGCCCTGGCCGACGCTGACAGACCGATCCTGGAGGACCTTGCCTGGCGTATCGTGCCACCGACCGGAAATCCGGAGGAGGCCTACCTACGGCTGATGAACCTTGTCTTCTTTGTCCAGCAGATCCCCTACGATACGGACGACAACACGGCCTGCTACATCGAGGGCACCCTTCCGCCGCATGCCATATACACAATGGGCGGTGTTGAGTATCCCAAATATCCCGCCGAGATGCTTGTTGATGGGAGAGGGGACTGCGAGGACGCGGCCATACTGATGGGAGGGCTCCTCGACGCCCTGGGCTACGATACGGTTCTGCTGAGATACTCCGATCATATGGCCCTCGGCATCCGGATGAACGAATTCAACCCCTACTACGCGGCTTACTCGCCGAGGTACTTTGAGTATGAGGGGAAACACTACTACTACGTTGAGGGGACGGATTTTGAGTGGGAGAACGTCTCGGAATACACCACAGCGATCATAGGGAGACCCTATCCGATCGGGAATACCCGTGATATCCCTATCCCGAGCGTGAGATCGGAGACTCCCGAGATCATCCCGCTCCGCTATCTCCCCCAGCCGGAGGAGTACCGCATCCGCCAGGCCCGGCTACCGGCGGCATCAGGGGGAGCGTGAGGCAGAATGAACCTGGCTCTACCTGCGCCCCCCCGCATGAAGATCCCGAAGACCGCCCCTGACCGGAAGAAGGCGCTCCTTGCTGTCGGGGTTGTGATTGCCGTGATGCTGCTGCTGATTTTAGGCTGGACGCTGTTTGTGAGTTACACCGAAGAGAGACAGGTCGAGGTGTTCCGCGACCACATCGCGGCGTCTGAGGCCGATCTCGGCCAGGTCTCTGCGAAGATCATCGAGCACATGAGCACCCCGACAGACGATCTCTCGCTTGCCGAATGCGATGCCTACGTGCGGGAGTTTGCGGCCATCGCGGACTACGGGAGGGCGGTGACAGCCTACCACCGCCAGATCATCGCGGCCGATACCGTCCCGGAAGCCTATTTCGAGGCGCAGGCCGCCTACCTGCGGGCGCTCGATAACCTCAACCGTGCGTTCACCTTCTGGCTATCTGCGGCGACCGCCTACGATATGCGCGATTACGCCGCCGCAGAACAGAACCTCGCCCGTGCCGATGAGGCGTGGCGGGAGTACATTGCAGCGATCGGGGACTACGAGGCAGTACTCCGTGCAGCAGAGGAAGGAGGGGGAGAGGTCGCTCCCGCCTAGACCAGGTACTTCTCGGGGACGAGGATCCTGATATCAAGGGTCTTCAGCGACTCCGAGCGGATTA
>DAFR01000112.1 GCA_002497965.1 Methanomicrobiaceae archaeon UBA436
GGGGGGCTGTTTCCATCCCCCTCCATAGTTCCAGGGGACCGATCCTCTCTCTGCCGTCAACGTGAACACCCTACTGAAATCCTGTTTCTGCCCCGTGCACGGCTTCATGGGCCAATCTCCAACCACTGCCCGCCCCCCTATAGCGGCCGGGAAGAGTGGCTGATCGACTCCTCGCATAGAAAGACTTTCACCTGGAGTGGGGGTGATTCGAGTCTCCCCCCACATATCCCCATGCCCCGAAATGATGGAAAGTCCATATTCCAGGTTCGCTGATCTTGATTGGCCGCGCGACGTGTAGATGATTGACAGAGAAAACGTTAATAGACTGAGGTCGAAGCTTGCCTCAAGACGCCGCAGGAAACGGTCATGGCGGAGTGTGAAATGATAAGAACAGAGAACCTTACAAAGGTGTATAACGGAAAACCGGCCGTAGACGGCCTGAACCTGGAGGTCGGGGAAGGCGAGATCTTCGGTTTCCTCGGCCCGAACGGTGCCGGGAAGAGCACAACGATCCTGATGCTCACCGGCATGATCGAGCCAACCGCCGGCCGGTGTTTTGTCGACGGGATCGAGGTCGCAAACGACCCGCTCGCCGTGAAGAGGATCATAGGCTACCTCCCCGAAGATGTCGGGTTCTACGGGAACCTGACCGGCGAGCAGAACCTGGACTACTTCGCCCGGTTCTACGACATGAACGCAGCAGACCGGAAGGAACGGATCGCCGAGATCCTCAGACTCGTCCACCTCGACGGCGTCACCCAGAAGGCAGGGGAGTACTCCCGCGGGATGAAACAGCGGCTCGGACTTGCCCAGGCGCTGATCAACGATCCGAAAGTGCTCTTCCTCGACGAACCCACGGCAAACCTCGATCCCGAGGGCGTCAGGGAGTACCGCGACCTCGTCACGCGGCTTGCCGGAGAGGGAAAGACGGTCTTTGTCTCCTCCCACATCCTCTCTGAGGTCCGGGCGGTCTGCCGGACGGTAGGGCTGCTTGCGGCAGGAAGGCTTGTTGCGCAGGGAACCATCGACGAAGTCGCCCGGACGCTTGCCTCCCCCGGCGGCGAGACGTTCCGGATCGTCGTCGAGACCGCAGAAGACCTGCCTGACCTCAGCGACCCCGATATCATCGAGTTCGAGCGGGACGGGAACCGCGCGGTCATCCAGGCAAAGAGCGATATCCGGGAGAGGCTTGCCGCGGCCATCGCCGAAGAGGGGCTGCATATCCGGGAGATACGGCTCGAAGAACCTAGCATCGAGGACGCCTTCATGGCGCTCTACCGGGGGTGATACAGCATGGCACTCGATCGACTGCTCAACGTCGCACGAAAAGAGTTCGCCGACCAGATCACCAGCAGACGGTTCATCATCATCCTGGCGCTCTTCCTGGCGATATCGGCGATCGGCATCCACATCGGGATCGAGAACTACAACACCCTCCTCGACTCCTACAACCAGCAGCTCCAGTACATGCAGGACTCTGAAGCGCCATACGCCGGCTGGATGCCCGAGAAACCCTCGATCATGCTCGTCTTCAGCGCCATGATGAGTTACATGGTCTCGCTTGGCAGCGTCCTTGCCATCGCAACCGGTTTCGACCTGGTATCAAGAGAGAAGGAGACCCGATCGCTAAAGACACTCCTCTCACACCCGGTCTACCGCGACGAGATCATCAACGGCAAGGCGCTCGGCGGCATCGCCGCGCTCGGGTTTGCGATGGTGCTCGCGCTCGCCATATCGTTTGCGATGCTCCTCATATTCTCGATCGTCCCGACGGTTGAGGAGTCTCTCGCCATCCTGGTCTTTGGAGCCGTCTCGCTTCTATTCCTGCTTGGCTACTTCGCCGTCGCGCTCACGATGTCGACGGTCGCCCCGGAGAGCGGGAGCGCTCTGATCTACACCCTTGTGATCTTTGTGTTGGTCTCCTCGCTCATCCCCATCCTCGGGATGGCGATCGGGAACGTCTTTGTGGGCGACCCGCCCCAACCGCCGCAGTCAACACCGATGGTGGTCAGGAGCGACGGCGGGGGTGGATACTTCACCAGCACGTCCTCCCAGAGTGTGGTCCATGTTGGGGCCGATGACCCCGCCTGGCAGCAGTATGAAGAGGACAGGAAACGGTATGTCGAACGGCAGGCCCTCGTATACGACATATCATACATACTCTCGCCGCAGATGAACTACGCCGTGGTTTCCATGGCGGTCACAAACCCGAGGATCGCCGCTGCGATCTCCTCTCCCTACACCTACGACTACACCCAGGCCTCCACCGCGGAGACCCCGGGCCTTGCCGATGCCCTTGCCCAGGTCTGGAAGAACCTCGCCGCCCTCATAGTCTTCCCATCGGTCTTCTTCGCCGCGGCCTATGTGAAGTTCATGAGGATGGATATACGGTGATACGATTGACCATCCGAGAGATCATACCTGTCTTCCTCCTCTCCCTCGCCCTGGTCACGGTTGCGGCGGGCGCAGCCGTCCAGACAGATATCCGGTGCGACTTCCCCGGCGAGGTGGTCGAGGCCGGTGAGACCGCGGTCTTCGATCTCGAGATCACGAACCGCGGGGATACCGGGACGTGCCTCCTCAACTACTGGACATACCGGGGGACCGACGACTGGAAGATCCGGTTCGAGGACGGTGACCGCGAGGTCTACCGGATGCTCATCCCCGCCGGCGAGACGAAGACCGTCCGCCTGGTTGTTGAGACCTCCGGGCGCGCAGCGGTCGGGGAGTACCCCCTCCGGGTAGGTATCGGCGAAGGCACGATCTGGGTCTACGTCAGGATCACAAAGACCCACAGCGGCGAGACCGGCACCCTGGAGGCGACTGTGGTCGATAAAGATGGAAACGTCGTCAAGGGTGCTGACGTCGGCGTATACGACGGCAATACCAGGGTCGAAGGGATGCTCACGACCGCCGAGGGGAAGGTGAGCATCGGCGCACCCATGGGCACCTACACCGTCAGGGTCAGCAAACCCGGCTACCGCTCCTGGGAGAAGGATGACGTCGAGATCCGGATCGGCCAGACGGTCGACCTCGGGATAGTCCCGCTCGATAAGGAGAACTACTTTGCCGAGGTCCTGGTGAAGACCCCCTCACGTGTGGCGACGGTCGGCACAAACCCGCAGTATGAGATAACCGTAAGGAACATCGGGAGGAACGACGATACCTACACCCTTGCCGTCCCCGACCTCCCGGAGCAGTGGTATGCCCGGTTCACGGAGAGCAGCAGCACCACCGAGGAGGTCCCGGAGATCTACATCCCCGCCGGCGAGGAGAAGACCATCTACCTTGAGATAATCCCGCCCTACTCGGTGGATGTGGGCGACTACAACTTCACGCTCGTGGCAGGTTCGTCGGCCCGCGAGTACGAGGAGAACCTGAGCCTCCGGCTCCGCGGCTCCTACGACCTTCGGACCTACACAAAGACCTACCGCCACGAGATCAACCGCGGTGAGACCCTCAACTTCGATATCACGATCACAAACGCAGGTGTTGGCGGCAGCCTGACAAACATAGGCGTCAACATGAGCGCGCCGGAAGGCTGGCGCGCAAGCGTCGATCCGGCAACGGTCGCGAGCCTTGAGCCTGGAGAACGGGCGACGGTGCAGGTTGCCGTGGTCCCGCCGGCGGATATAGTCGCCGGGGAGTACAGGTTCATAGCCCTTGTCAGGAGCGACCAGGACGAGCAGGAGGACGAGTTCCGGGTCGTGGTGAACGAACGGTCTTACGTTGCCCTGCTGGGTCTGCTGGTGATGGTGGGGGTTGCCGGCGGGCTCTGGTACATCTTCAGGAAGTACGGGCGGCGGTGAGATCCGTTCGGTCTCACCCAAACCGTGCGGCGCCTTTCGGGACCAGGATCTCGAACCGCGCCCCTTTTCCTGGAACCCCGGTCTCCTGGATCGTGATCCCCGTGATCGCAAGCACCTCTTTTGCCAGGAAGAGCCCGAGCCCGGTGTGGCTCCCGAAACCGCGATCGAATATCCGCGGTTTGTCCTCGGCGGGGATGCCGATGCCGTCATCCTCCCAGGTGATCCGTGCACCGCCGTCGTCCGGTGCGGCCGTGACCCGGATCGCGGTCACGGTCCTGCCGTGCCGCATGCTGTTATCGAGGAGGCTATAAAAGACCGAGGAGAGGAGCGGGTCGGCGTAGATGCGGAGGTCATCGAGATCGGTTGAGACGCTGACCCCCTTCGGCCGGAGCGTTTTTACCGCCTCCTCGACCGCCGCCCTGACGGAGAACCATTGTGGTGCGCGGACGCCGAGTTCCTGGTAATCCCGGGTGAACCCGATCTGCGACTTGATGATCTCCGCGGCAACCTCCATACGGTCGAGAGCACCTGTGACGGCGGGATCGAGCGGCTGTTCGCGCAGGAGGGCAAGATGCCCCAGCACCACCGTGACCTGGTTCAAGATGTCGTGGCGGACGATGTTGTTCATCAGGTTGAGTTTCTTGTTGGCCCGCATGAGCGCTGCCTCGGCCTGTTTCCAGGCGTCGATGTCGTGGATCGCGTAATGAAACGCAACCGGCCGGCCGTCGTTACCGTAGACGGGGACCGCTGAGACCTCTATCCATATGTAGCGGCCGTCTTTCCGCCGAACCCGGAGCGTGCACTCCCTGGAGGTGCAACCGCCCAGGTCTCCAAGCAGCGCCCCGAGCGTCTCCCGGTCATCCGGGTGGACCCACCGCTCGAAGAAGTCCGGGTCGCCCAGGATCTCTTCCGGGGTGTAGCCGCTCAGTCTCTCGATTGAGGGGCTGATGTAGTCGATCACCGGCGGTGTCCCGGTCACCCGGATGTAACAGTCATGCGAACTCTCTATAAGCGTCCTGAACCGCTCCTCATTCTCAAGGAGTTGCTCCTGTGCACGGACCCTGGAGAAGAGGTCGGCAAAGAGGTTGCCGACGATCTCAAGCAGCGTTATGTCGTCATCAGACCATCTTCGTTTTCTCCCGGCGGTCTCAAACCCGATGATGCCGAGGGGCTCCGCCGCGCTTGCGATCGGCACAAGGATGATCGAGGAGATCCCGTAATCCAGCAGGAAGTCGCGTATCTCCGCCTCGTCATCGGGGAGCGCGGCAAGATCCGGGATGCAGATCGTCTGGCGCGCCCTCACGTTCTCGAGCCCCCAGGTGATCACGTCCTCCGGGAGGTTAAAAAGGACGTCGATCTGCGGTTCGACCCCTTCGGCGCACCACTCGTTGGTGTTCTCGGCATGGGTGAGGTCCGCCGCGAACCGGAGGATGTAACTCCGGTCGACGCCGAGGAACGACCCGAGCAACTCCAGCGTCTCCTGGAGGGCGTCATCGAGGTCAGAGGGGTCGAGGCCGATGAACCGGGTGGAGATCGACCTCACCAGTTGCTCGAGGGCGATACG
>DAFR01000092.1:0-3913 GCA_002497965.1 Methanomicrobiaceae archaeon UBA436
CCGGGGTCGAGCGGATCGCTTGAGTCAAGCGGCGGGGATGTCCGGGTTGTGCAGGGAGTGCACAAGGCGGTGGAGATCGCCCGGCGGGAACCGGAGCGTGAGGTCGTCTTCATATCGGTAGGATTCGAGACCACAGCACCGACGGTCGCCGCCACGATCCTCACCCACCCGCCGGAGAACTTCTCGATCCTCTCCTGCCACAGGCTTGTCCCTCCGGCGATGGCCTGGCTCCTTGACCAGGGCGAGGCGGCGCTTGATGGATTTATCCTCCCCGGTCACGTCTGCACCGTTATGGGCTACCAGGAGTATGAGCGGTTCCCCGTCCCGCAGGTCGTTGCCGGGTTCGAGCCCGAGGACATCCTCCTCGGGCTGCTGATGGCGGTCAGGCAGGTCCGCGAGGGGAGACATGAAGTGGAGAACGCCTACCCGCGTGCGGTCACGCGGGAGGGAAACACCAAGGCAAAACGCCTGATGTATGAGGTCTTCGAACCGGTCGATCTCGAGTGGCGCGGGTTCCCGGTGATCCCGGCCTCCGGCCTCCGGTTGAAACCGGAGTTTGAGGACTACGACGCGCAGAAAAAGTTTGATATCGAGATCAGGCATGTGGAGAAGCACTCCGCCTGCATCTGCGACCGTGTCCTGCGCGGAATCGCCAGACCAGCCGACTGCAAACTCTTCGGGAAGGCCTGCACCCCCCGCACCCCGGTCGGCCCATGCATGGTCAGCCACGAAGGGGCGTGCAGGATATGGCATCTCTACGAATCGCGGAGAGGTTGAAACTCCCACTCTCCGCTGGCCTTTTATACCATATCAAACAACCTAATATGGCAGTCCCGGTAGGGTAGTGGACATCCTGAAAGCCTCCGGAGCTTTCGACCCGGGTTCAAATCCCGGCCGGGGCGTTTACCATTTTTCTTCAGAGCAGGACGGTTCCACCTGCTGCTCAGGAGTCTTCATCCGTCAGGCTGGAGAGGCTGATCGGTCTTCTCTCGGGCAACTCCACACCCTCCCCGTGTTTCCGCAGAAAGTTTCTGACATTCAGGGATTCAATCCAGCCCCGGTCAAGTTCCGCGATAAACCGGTCGATCAGCCTCGCCTCCTCCAGGATCTTCTCCGCAAGCGGGTCGTCGATCATCTCCGCGCAGCCGACGATTACCTGGAGAGGGTTCCGGATATGGTCTCCGATAACTGCAAACTGCTCGATATTCTTCCCAAGCTGCGCGTAAGACTCACGTTTCAGCCGGTCAAGCCTTATGCGCTCGGTGATATCCATGACGATCACCATGATGCAGATAGGATCCCCGACCTCGTTCCGCACGACGCTGCCGGAGACCTCGATGTGGAAAGGCGATGCGTCGCTTCGCAACCCCTCCGTCTCCAGTATGACCGGCCGGTTCTCCAGGAGATCGCGGACGATCTCTTCCGCGATGGATGAGTCCGCGAAGAAGACCGCGAGGTTCATCCCCCTGAGCGCCTCGGGACCGCTGTAGCCGAACATCTCTGCAAAACTCGGGTTTGCGTAGGTGACCACTCCCTCGGGGTCGGCGATCAGGATCCCGTTTATGGATGACTCGATCGCGCTCTCCTTGATCCTGAGGTCGCGCTCGACGCGGATGCGCTCGGTGATGTCCCGTGCTATTGCAACGATGTAGCGGTCAGCGCCGAAGGTGACCGAACGGAAAGCAACCTCCACCGGGATCTCCCGGCCGTCACGCGAGACCAGCGAGACCCTGTAAGTCTCCTCTGACTCCGCCGGCGACCTGTGTTTCAGCCGGGTATAGGCGATGAAGCCTGACCGCTGCTCAGGGCTTACAAGGTCGTCAAACGATCTGGAGAGAAGTTCTCCCCTCGAGTAGCCCAGATACACCTCTGCGGTGGCGTTGACATCCACGATCCTCCCGCCTTTTGCCCGGATCAGGAAGATTGCATCGTAAGTCTGGTCAAGCAGCGCCCTGAACCGCTCAAGTTCAGCAAGCCTGGCCTGGAGCTGCGGGTAGTAACTCTTATGAAGAGATGCCTCGCCTAGGCCAATGATCTTCTCACGGAGGTTATCCCGCTCCGTCCGGTGGTCAGAGTGCTCGCTCATAGATCTCCTCAATCTCCTCGCGTGAGAGATCGCTCGGGTTTGTTGCCTGGCAGGGGTCAACGTATGCGCGTTCTGCAAGTGCAGGGATCATATCCCCGGTGACGCCGAGGCTGGAAAGCGTCCCGGCGACGCCAAGCGACCTGATGAATGACGCCACCACCTCCGCCGGTGCCATCCATTCATCCTGCCCCCGCCCGATGATCGCACCAATCCGGTCGTATCGGCTGGATGCCGCCTCATAATTGGCCTCGATCACGTCTTCCAGGAGAAGAGCGTTGCACCGGCCGTGTGCAAGGTCATAGACCCCGCCAAGAGCGTGCGACATCGCGTGAACCGCACCGACACTCGCATTGGAGAAGGCAAGACCGGCGTGAAGGCTGGCAAGGAGGGTCGAGAACCGGAGGTTAAGGTCATCAGGGCTCCTGATAACCGCAGGCAGAGCGGTGCTGGTAAGGCGTATCGCCTCCAGGGCGTGCAGGTCGGTGATCGGGGAACTGGCGTTTGAGACGTATGCTTCGATCGCGTGACTGAGGGCGTCTATACCGGTATCCACGGTGAGTTCCCGCGGCATGGTCGTCAGGGGTTCGGGGTCGAGCAGCGAGATGTCGGGTACAAGCGCCTTGGAGATGATGGCCACTTTACGTCTCCCCATCTCGTCCCTGATGATTGCAAACTGGGAGAGATCGGCGGATGAACCTGCGGTCGTCGGGACGCATACGAGCGGCGGCGGAGGCACAGAGACCCGGTCAACACCCTCGAACGCGAGGATATCCCGCCCGCTCACGCTCACCACCCCGATGCCCTTGGCGCAGTCCATCGGGCTCCCTCCACCGACAGCGACGATCCCGTTGCAGTCTTCAGAACGATAAACCTCCGCCCCTGCCATCACCTCACTGGAGCGGGGGTTCGGACTGACAGAATCAAAGATGGTAAACGAAACCCCGGCTCTGGCCAGGCTCTCCCCGACGGCATCAGCCCACCCGGCCGCCCTGACCCCGGTGTCGGTGACAAGAAGGACACGCCGCATCCCGAGGTTATGGGCATACCGGCCGGCGAGGCGCAGCGCCCCCTGACCACAGACAAATTCGGGGGCCACGAACTTTCTAAGTTCAAGTCGGTTTCTCTGATTCATCCATCACACACGACCGGGATTCTAATCGTCATCTGGAGACGTTCCAGGGATTGCAGGTGGAACTGTTATCCAGTAGTGGGAGGTTGTGTTCATATATATTTTGGCGAAACCCTGTCAGGCGGCAATATACGTTACGATATTTGTTCGGCGGTAATCCAGAACCATTTCAGGATTTTCCTGCTGGATCCCGGCTTCAAACATTTGAGACGCTTGAGAAACGGCGATCTCGCGCATCCTTGAGAGTTAATCAGACGCACGTGGAGGGTGTGCGCAAAAATGCCCCCCTGCCGCCGCCACGCCTCCGCCGTGCCGGGGTGTGGGTTTGCGCATACGATTTATCCCTAAACCGACGAGAGCGCGGGGTTCACGGCTGTAGAAGAACCGCAGCCGATCTGCACAATCTTTCCTCCCGCCGGGGTGGTGGCAGGATATATTAAGAAAGATTTTTTACTCAGTAAAGTAGAGGCTCTGCATGCAGAGCGTTTTACGCAACCTGATGATCTTTTCTCTTCTCGCCTGCTGTTTTATTCTCCTGCCCTCGAGCGCCCAACCGCCCATAGGCGGAGACAACGGATGGTATGCGGTGAACTGCAACGTGAATGGAGCAGATGTCTACTTCGACAACGAGTATAAGGGAACGATCGAGGCCGGTGTGCTCTACGTCCCTGTCTACACCACAGGAACGCCCTACCAGA
>DAFR01000092.1:3976-4182 GCA_002497965.1 Methanomicrobiaceae archaeon UBA436
CGCGACCCTCAACCCCGTCCAGCCCGCCACAGCACCGATAATCGGCGGGGATATCGGCTGGTACACCGTCCATGTCAACGTTGACGGGGCAACGGTTCAGTTCGACAACGAGGTCAAGGGTGTCACAAGCCAGGGCGTCCTTTCTGTGGAGGTCTACACAACCGGAACACCATACAGGACTTACACCGTGACAAAGGAAGGGTATC
>DAFR01000036.1 GCA_002497965.1 Methanomicrobiaceae archaeon UBA436
CCGCATCCACATGGTTGTCCTCGGCTTATCATTCATGTCAGAGCGGACACAAACGGTATAGTAATACCTTACGACGCTCAAATACTCAGAGCAAACTCATGCTGCCGGCGGTGAAAGATTGGACGCAGGTGTAATCGGTGTTGGAATGATGGGCAGGAACCATGCCCGCGTATACTCAGAACTGAAGGCGGTGGACTCGCTCTACCTATATGACATCAACGGGAAGGCTGCACGCGACCTTGCTGACGCATTCGGGGCAACCGTCTCAACCGGCGTTGAAGACCTGCTTGCAAATGTGGACGCCGTGAGCATCTGCGTCCCTACACCATTCCATCTCTCTGTGGCAGGGCAGGCGCTCGATGCAGGGGTGCCGTTTCTGATCGAGAAACCCATCTGCGCGACGGCAGAGGAGAGCCGGCAGCTCATCGGGATGATACCCGAAGACCTTGTCGTCGGTGTTGGGCATATCGAGCGTTTCAACCCGATCGTCCCCGAGATCAAGAAGATTGTCCGCGAGCCGCTCTACGTCGAGATGAAACGGCACAACCCTGCCTCCTCCCGCGTGAGCGGGTCATCCGTGGTTGAGGACCTGATGATCCACGATATCGATATCATGCGAAACGTCCTCCTCCCGGAGGGCTCATACCGGCTGGCCGGGAGCGGCAACCAGGACGTATGCAGCGCCCTCTTCTCCTTTAATGAAACACCGGTCTACCTCTCCGCGAGCAGGAAGTCCTCAAAGAAGATCAGGATGGTCTACATCGAGGAGGAAGAGTTTACCATCGAGGGCGACTTCATGGCACAGGAGGTCTACATCCACCGCAAACCCGGGCAGTATGCCGCCGAGGACGAGCGCTATGTCCAGGAGAACATCATAGAGAAGGTGCTCGTGAACAAACAGGAACCCCTGAAACTCGAGCTCTCGACGTTTATCGAGTGTGTCGCCAGGGGACGGGAGTTCCCGGTCACCCCGGAGCAGGCGCTGCTTAACATGGAGATCTGTGAAGAGATCAGCCAATGCTTTGCGGTATAAGGATGGTTTTTATATGAGCAGCAGGTTGGAGTCAATCATCAATGCCCGGGGCCCGATCAGAAAGATAGGCGTGGTCGGGATGGGGTATGTCGGCATACCGGCCGCGGTGCTCTTTGCCGACGCGCCAGAGTTTGAGTTTGTCTATGGTTTCCAGCGCGATTCGCGGTCTTCCGGCTACAAGATTGACATGCTCAACCGTGGCGAGTCCCCGCTTCGCGGCGAGGAGCCGGGTCTGGAAGAACTGCTCGTGAAGGTCCTCGATGCGGGAAAGTTCCGGTGCACATCGGACTTCTCCCGGATCGCGGAGTGCGATGCGGTGACGCTCGCCATCCAGACCCCGTTCAAGAACCCGAAAGACCTGATCCCGGACTTTTCGGCGCTCTCCGAGGGGCTCCGGCAGGTGGGAAGGCATCTTACAAAAGGAGCGCTTGTGGTGCTCGAGTCGACCGTCACCCCCGGCACAACCGCCGGGATGGCCCGCGAGATCCTGGAGAAGGAGTCGGGTCTGGCCGCCGGCGAGGATTTCGCGCTTGCTCATGCCCCTGAACGGGTGATGGTCGGACGGCTGATCAGGAACATCCGCGAACACGACCGGATTGTCGGCGGGATAGACGATGTGAGCACAGCGCGGGCGGTTGAACTCTACCGGCCGGTCCTTACAACCGGCAGGATAATCCCCATGACAGCGACCGCGGCCGAGGTGACAAAGACCGCCGAGAACGCCTTCCGCGACCTCCAGATAGCCGCCGTCAACCAGCTTGCCCTCCACTGTGAGGCGATGGGTGTCAACGTCTACGATGTTCGGAGGGGGATCGACTCGCTCAAGGGTGAGGGTATCACACGCGCGGTCCTCTGGCCGGGTGCGGGTGTCGGCGGCCACTGTCTGACAAAAGATACCTGGCACCTTGAGCGTGGCGCCGTCCTCCTCGGCGGCGACCTGTGGTATCCGCACGGGACGGAATCGATCTTTGGTGCCGCGCGCAGGATAAACGAGTTCATGCCAAAGCACATGGTGCACCTGACGATCGAGGGGCTCAAACGCGCCGGTAAGTCGGCGGAGGGCGCGAAGGTGGCGCTCCTCGGGTGGGCGTTCATCCAGAACTCCGATGATACCCGAAACACCCCGGCAGAGCCATACCTTGAGGCGATGGAAGAGGCGGGTGCAGACGTCCGCGTCCACGACCCGTATGTGGATGAGTACCCGGGGATCGAGGTCTCACACGACATTGATGCAACCCTGGCGGGTGCGGATGTGATCACGATCTTCACCGGTCATAGGCAGTATTTCTCCCTTGAACCTGCACGGGCAGCGGAACTCTCCGGCAGCGAGCACCCGGTGATCGTGGACGGCAGGAACGTCATCGACCCCGACGCGTTCATCGAGGCCGGGTTCATCTACAAGGGCATCGGCCGGGGCGACAAGAACAGCCATCCGATCCGGCGGTAGTCCATGAAGGTCGCATCGATCGTCGGCGCCAGGCCGCAGTTCATAAAGTGTGCACCGGTCTCCCGTGAACTCCGGAAAGAAGATCGGGAGGTTCTCATCCATACCGGGCAGCACTACGACCACGGGATGTCGGGGGTCTTCTTCGAGGAACTCGGCATCCCGAAACCCGACTACAACCTGGGGATCGGATCGGGGACGCACGGCCACCAGACGGGTGCGATGCTTGCGGCGATCGAGGACGTCCTGGATGGAGAGAGGCCGGACGTGGTCCTGGTCTACGGTGACACAAACTCCACACTTGCAGGAGCGCTTGCGGCAGCAAAACTCAATATACCTGTGGCGCACGTGGAGGCCGGGCTCAGGAGTTTCGACCGCCGGATGCCCGAGGAGGTGAACCGGGTGCTCACCGACCACTGCTCGGAGATCCTCTTCTGCCCGACGGAGACGGCGGTCTCTAACCTTGCGGCCGAGGGGATCAGGAATGGTGTCTTCCTGGTGGGGGACGTCATGGTCGATGCTATGAACTATAACCGCGGTATCGCGGAAGAACGTTCCCGGATCCTGGAGGACGTGGGTGTTGAACCGGGCGACTACCTGGCGGTCACCGTCCACCGGCCGTCAAACACCGACAGCCGTGAGAGTATGGCTGCCATACTGGGCGCTCTGGGGGAGGCCGGGCGACCTGTCGTCTTCCCGGTCCACCCCCGGACGCGGAAGTTCCTGGATGGATACGGTCTTCTCGGGAAGATACCCGGTAACGTCATCCTGACCGAACCGCTCGGTTACCTTGATATGATCAGGCTGATGGCGCATGCGGAGAAGATCCTGACCGACTCCGGCGGCATCCAGAAGGAGGCCTACCTGCT
>DAFR01000100.1:0-1524 GCA_002497965.1 Methanomicrobiaceae archaeon UBA436
TCACGGGTGCGTGGATTGAAATGCGCAAGGTCTGATGGGCGCGCGGGGTTTATACCTGTCGCACCCTTCACGGGTGCGTGGATTGAAATTCATAATCAAGCGCCTTTATCTCTTTATCACTATGTCGCACCCTTCACGGGTGCGTGGATTGAAATGACGGTGCATTATGCACTCTCAGGTGCAGATGTTGTCGCACCCTTCACGGGTGCGTGGATTGAAATTAAAATATCGGTTGAATGTAAGACCTGCTGGTGCTCGTCGCACCCTTCACGGGTGCGTGGATTGAAATAGAGAAGTATGCGCACCCTTTTATGTTTGAAACAGTCGCACCCTTCACGGGTGCGTGGATTGAAATATTTGCATCAAGATAGGTGATACGATAATCACCGTGTCGCACCCTTCACGGGTGCGTGGATTGAAATTTCCCGTGGCGGCGGCGGGCTCCTGGACGGTATGTCGCACCCTTCACGGGTGCGTGGATTGAAATCATCTCAAAATCCCGTTTGCCTCCCGCGGCTCCTGAAAACCTTCGCATCCTTTTTAGCCCCTGAACGCCGAGAACTATAGAGGGATGNNGGATTCGGCGCTGCCGCGGAGGCTTAACAGTATGAGGGTCTGCGATCCAAGGCCGTTTTTGAAGTGGGCTGGCGGAAAAGGCCAGCTCCTGGGCGAGTTTGAAGCGCGGCTTCCGCGGGCGGTGAGAGAGGGCCGCGTCTCTGCATACGTTGAGCCGTTTGCAGGCGGAGGGGCCGTTTACTTCCATATCACCAGTAAATACGCTTTTGACGAGTGTCACATCTTTGATACCAACGAAGATCTCATCCTGGCCTACACGGTTGTCAGGAATGACGTTGACGACCTGATTGAGGTGTTGAGGGATATGGAGACCACATACCTGAATTTAGACGCCGAAAAGCGAGAGGAGTTTTATTACACCGTCCGCCGCGAGTACAACGAAGAGAGATCCTCAATTCAGTTGAACAACTACAGCAAAGCATGGGTCCAGAGGGCTGCAGACCTCATATTCCTCAACAGAACCTGTTTTAACGGACTATTCAGGGTCAACTCAGAAGGCTCCTTCAATGTTCCGGCCGGCCGCTACAGGAACCCGAAGATACTGCACGAGGAACTGCTGCGAAGCGATTCTGAACTGCTTGAAAACACAGGAATACACCATGGCGACTTCTCATCGTGTGCCCCCTTTGTCGATGAGAAGACCTTCGTCTACTTCGACCCGCCGTACCGCCCCCTGAACCGGTCATCGAGTTTTACATCATACTCAAAAGGCGGGTTTGGTGACGATGAACAGCGGCGTCTTGCCGCGTTCTTCCGTGACCTGGACGCCAGGGGGGCGATGCTGATGCTCAGCAACTCCGACCCGAAAAACCAGGATCCCTCGGATAACTTCTTTGACGAACTTTACGCCGGATATTGCATCGAGCGGGTGCCCGCCCGGCGCATGATCAACTCCAATGCTGACCGGCGCGGGGAGATCAACGAGGTCATAATCACAAACTACAGACC
>DAFR01000100.1:1580-1715 GCA_002497965.1 Methanomicrobiaceae archaeon UBA436
AGACCGCCGTATCCTGGCGAGAGACGCCTGAGCGCCCCTCTACGCACTATTTTGATATCTCGGTGTAGTAATACTCACCAGCAGCGACCTGCTCGCGGTCAAGGAACGATCCCGGCTTGTTGATCCGCGGCCTCC
>DAFR01000100.1:1805-1967 GCA_002497965.1 Methanomicrobiaceae archaeon UBA436
GATCCTGTCGCTGATCATATCGATGACGTAGATGTCGTGATCGATCACGAGCGTGCTCGCCTCCCGGGCCTCGGCGTGCTTACGGATCATCCGGGAGATCCTCACCCGCTGCTCCACGTCCAGGTGGGCGCTCGGTTCGTCAAGTATGTATAGGTCAGCGTC
>DAFR01000100.1:1977-5120 GCA_002497965.1 Methanomicrobiaceae archaeon UBA436
GCTGGAGTTCGCCGCCGGAGAGGGTGTTCACCGGCGCCTGGAGCAGTTGCGAGAGGGAGAGCGGCTCCAGGATCTCATGCTGGTAGTAAGATGTATCAAACTTCGTCGTCGTCTGCCGGAGGATCTCCTCGACCGTCGCCTCCGTATCCCCCTTCAGGTACTGCGGCTTGTAGGATATCCGCACCCTTTTGTCCATCGCCCCCGTGTCGGGCTCGATCACCCCGGCCAGGAGCCCTGCAAACGTGCTCTTCCCTATACCGTTTGCCCCGAGCACTCCCAGGACCTCCCCTTTGCGGATCTCCCCGCCCTCAACCGTGAGCGAGAACCGGTCGAACCGTTTGGTCATCGCCGGGAACTCAAGCAGCACCTCCCGGTTGGTTGCGGCGGTGTGCGCCCGGGTTTCAAACGCCACGGCGTATGCGCGGAACCTGACGTTCTCCTCCGGAAGGAACCCCTCAAGGTACTGGTTAATCCCAACCCGGACACCCTTCGGGTGTGTGATGACGCCAAAGACCGCCGGTTCACCGTAGGCGATGTGCACGGTGTCGGCGAGCATATCGAGTATGGCAAGGTCGTGCTCGACTATCACAACCGGGCGCTCCATCGCGAGCTCCCGGACCAGGTTTGCGGCAGCCATCCGCTGGTAGACGTCAAGATACGGTGTGATCTCATCCAGGAAGTAGAAATCAGCATCGCGGGCGAAACAGGCGGCAAGCGCCACCCGCTGGAGTTCGCCTCCGGAGAGGGTCGTGATCGGCCGGTCGAGGAGATTCGTGAGCGACAGCCGCCCGAGATAGTAGCCAAGTCTGCCGCGCTCGTCGGTCGTCGCCAGGAGTTCACGAACCGAACCCGAGAAGACCTTCGGGATCTGGTCAACGTACTGCGGCTTCACCGCAACCTTCACACTCTTCTCCGATAGCAGTTTGAGGTAGTCGAAGAGTTCGGTCCCCTGGTAGAGGTCGAGGACGTCGTCCCAGGAGACCTCTTCTTCGGTCCTCCCGAGGTTTGGAACCAGCATCCCGGAGAGTATCTTGACCGATGTGCTCTTCCCTATACCGTTTGGCCCGAGGATGCCCGTGACCTTACCCTCGATCGGGATCGGAAGACCATAGAGAACAAAACCGTTCCTGCCGTAGCGGTGGACAGGCTGGTCAAGGTGCTCGGGGAGGTTGACTATATCGATGGCATCAAAAGGGCACTTCTTCACGCAGATGCCGCAGCCAACACATAGCTCCTCGGATATGACGGCTTTCTGGTCTTCACCTATGATGACGGTCTCATCGCCCGTCCTGACGCGCGGGCAGTAGATGATGCACTCTGTTCCGCACTTGACGGGATGGCATCTATCGCGGTGTACAACGGCAATACGCATGGGTGATCACATAAGGACAGTTGTCGTGAGGAAGATCGTCCAGGTCATAAACCAGAGTGCAAACGTTATAAAACTCTGGTAGAACCAGTCTTTGGTGGAGAGTTCCATGTAATCGACGCCGATGAACATGAAGACATATTTCTGGAAGACAACGCCCGCAGCAAGGAGAAGTATACCGATAATAGCGTTCTCCTGAAGACCTGTTGCCGGGTCAGGTGTGCCTGCGAGGTAGAATGAGAGACCCCCGACCAGGATGCCCATGAAGCAGGCTACAAGCGTCCTTTTTATCCGATTCCTGTGCTCGACCTGTTTCTCGATACGGGTCTTCGGCCGTGTCTTATCGGCCTCATCTCCTCCCGGTTTCTCGCTCATCGTGACACCCGTGCTGCGCCGCTCCTGGAGATGAGACTCCTCCCGGGACAGCGGGCTGACGATGGAAAACCGCCTATCCCGGTCACTCTCCTGGATTGGCAAATTATTACAGTACTGGGAGTTCTCCGGTTATAAAAGTAGGTACCACCTTGCCGGCTGAGGCGGAGGGCATCAAACCACCACACACCTCCGTGGTTTGATAAAACCCCTCCCGGCACGGGGAGAGAGACTGTACTCTGAGACGCGGAAGATGAGAGGGGACGGCGATTCTCCATCGAAACCGTGCCGCAGGGTATGAGCAGATCTCTGCCGCCAATGTGAACACCCTCCAGCAAAATCCTGTTTCCAGTTCCCTGCACCGCCATCGTGGAGCAGCCGCTGCGTGGGCATTCATCATCCAGGAGAGACGGGGCAGATCAAACCATGAGCAAACACGTCCGGCGGTCTCCGCGCATACTGTCGGGGTGGAGAGTATTATGGCCTGTCTGCCTCCACCTCTCCCTCAAACCGCCACGACCTCCTCCGCCATGCCGTTATCCGGGCATCACTCGATCTTGTAGCGCAGGAGCGCCGCCATACCACCGATCGCCTCCAGGCGCTCTCCAGGCTCAAACTCGGTGCTCATCACCACTATCGTGGTGTTGATCTGCTCGGCCTGCTCGATGAGTGTTGCGGCCTCCTCATCCCGGAGCAGGGTGTCGGTGACCAGCACCGTCTCCGCGGCGCCGTATGTGACCGCTTTGCGGACATCCTCGATGCCGTAGGCGACGGCGCCCCCGGTGGCGATCCGGAGCAGGACCTCCTCCATAAGCGTGACCTCCCTTCCAAGGTGGAGATCGCCGAGCAGCCTCTCGATGACGCCCTGGCCGATGACCTCCTGCACAGCGCCCCGCCCGATCCGGCGCGTCTCTACGGTGGCCGTCCGCCCGGCGAGGTCGGGGTCGCGGGTCTTTACGTAATCCACGAACTCGTCCTTCACAAACCCGGGCCCCGCGACGACGAGAGGCCCGGTTACCCCCGATACCGCCTCGAGCGTCTTCTCAAAGAGCGCCGATCGGCTGCTGCCGGTTCCGGCGCCCTTGCTGCTGCCGACTGTTACGGTGGTCACCCACTCCGGGCCGAACTGGCGGAGGCGGTAGACCTGGGCCTCGCCCTCCTCGATGCTCACGACGTGAACCACACCGTACTCGGAGGCGGCGACGGCGCGCCGGATCCGTTCACAGTCGACGGCGCGCCAGCGTTTTATGACCGAGATCTCAAACCCTGTCTCGAGATTCAGGGTGTGGTGTGCGGAGACGTCCACCCCGCTCTCGATGATGCCGGAGACCCGGAGACGGTTTGTGTGCTGGTGGAACTCCACCTTCTCGACGCGGATTCCGAGCCTGACCGGTCGTTTCTC
>DAFR01000100.1:5267-5861 GCA_002497965.1 Methanomicrobiaceae archaeon UBA436
TCGGCCTTCATGACTCTATGAGATCGGATCCCCCCGGCGGGACGAAAGCAGCAACCGCCTCGGTGTTCAGGGCGTTCTTGAGCCCTTTCCACTCGTCCTCCGGGAGTTTGTCCCTGAGCGCCCGGACAACCTTCTTTGCCGTGTCGTTTGGCTCAAACTGCCCCGGACGGAGTTCGACCCGGACACTGGCACGCCCGGCGACGGCAGCAGGCGGACCGCCGATGACGGCGACCTCCGGCGAGACCTGAAGACCGATGGCTACGGCCAGGGGGACGTCCCTGAAGTACTGCCGTTCACCCCTGACGACGAAAGCGCCTCGTGCCACGTACTCCCCGGACTCGGCGGTCTTGCTCACCTGTTCGGGCCTGGCGGCATAGACGTCGGCGGTGAAATGCCCTGCCTTCCAGGCGTTGGAGTAGGATGCGGCGAACTGCGCGGCCTCGTCCATGCGTTCTGTCCTGCCCTTCACGATGACCACGCTCCCGCCATGGACATCGGCGTGGACGAAGAGGTCGCCGCCCTCCATGTACTTCCTGACGAGTTCCTCGTTCTGGGAGGCGTCCCGGCCGCCGATGACAAGGACACCGTCGCTGG
>DAFR01000143.1 GCA_002497965.1 Methanomicrobiaceae archaeon UBA436
CGGGTAAGGGCGGCTCCGCTTTCATCCACGCCCTGAAGCGGGGACTTCCTGCTTTGCCCCCTTCACCCCCGCAAGATAAGGATCGCGGGGACAACAGCACAGGAGATAATGCTCCTCGAACACCTGGTCTACTCGACGGCGATCGCTATCGTCCTTGGCACGCTCTACCGGAGGTATACCGGGAGGGATCACGCCTGGCTCGTTGTCGCGAGCGCGTATCTGCCGGATCTCGATATCGTCGCGGACGGCCTGCTGCAGCGTATCGGGATCACGGTCATGGTTCATGGGAGCCCCATCAGGCACGGATACTTCCACAACGTTGCGGTCATGCTGGCGTATGCGGTCTTTGCGGCGCTGCTGCTCCACCCGGCCGGGGTCAGGCTCGTGGACTCGTTCTTCTTTGCCGCCGCAGGGTTTGGAGCGCACCTCTTCGAGGACGCCCTGGTATACAAAGGGGGCTACGCGTTCTTCTGGCCGCTCTCTCTCCAGCACTACGGTATCGGGGCGTTTGAGTACACCCGGGACTGGTATGGGGTCGCGAATACCGAAGTCCTGGTCGTCGGGGTCATAGCACTGCTCGGTGCTCTGGTGTTCTGGTGGGCATTGGAGAAGAAGGGCTGGAAGGTGGGTGGTTGAGAGCGGTGATCTCTTTCTGGCCGGGTTCCGCGCCGGGAGAAGAGCGGCGTGCAGAGACAAGGGGGGTGATTCCTCCACCGATGCAGCGGCCGGGGAGTGTGTCACCGCCTCCAGGTGAGAACCTTTTTAACTCTACCAGCGCCCACCCTATGGTATGATCCTCGAAGAGGTCGTCGCCTTCAGTGAAGAGGTTGACGCAGTGGAGTTTATCAGTTTTCTCAAGAGCAAGGGCTGCCGCGCCAGAATAGAGGTCCGGGGGAACGCCAACGCCGAGGAGTTGCTGGAGGGAGCGCTCGATGACCTGATAGCCTGGTTCGAGGAGGCTGCCGCGCAGAGCGGGGAAGAGCCGCCAGAGTTATCGGATGACGCCCGGTGGTTCCTGGAGGGCGCGGAGAAGTACCGGCGCCAGCGCGACCAGATAGCGGCGCTGCTGGAGGGGCATAAGCCGGGGGATATCCTCTACACCAACGATGACCTCAAGCGGTCGCAGGAGGATCTGTTCCGCAAGGTGGCGGACAAGGCCCGGGAATGGATGGAGGAGAACAAAGATGCCGGTGAAGAACTGGATGAGTCGGCGCTGTTTGAGATCCTCTTCGGTGACCGCGATCTCCTCCCGGCGGACGCTCCCCTCTTCGTGCTCCACACAGTGTTGATGAGAAACGGTATCTTAGAGGAGACGCCTGAAGGCTACCGGCTGACCCGGGAGACCCCCGCCGGGCAGGTTGTGTTGGAGATCTCCACCGATAACCTGCATGATCTAGATATCGACCTCCCGGAGGACGCCGGGCTGAAGAGAAAGGCCGTCTACTGGATCGATCCCCTCTACCAGGTTGTTATCGACCCCGCGATCTATCTTGTCTGCGATCCAGACGAGGTGCTCACCGCCCTGGAAGGCACCACCGTGGATATCGAATCCCTGGCCACTCTGGAGGAAAACCTCAGGGTGAAGGAGTTCATCATCGCGACACTCTTCGAGGAGGTGAAGCGGAAGCCGGGCATCTCGGTGGACGAACTTTCAGGCCCTCTTGGAGTTGAAGGGGTCGATGAGGATGGAGAGTCGATGAGGGTTGAGGTTGGCATTGACCGGCGCATGACCTCGACCATCGTCGCCGAACTGCGCAAACTGGGTATGCTCACAGGGAGCAATCAGAAGATCAAGATCGGGGGAAAGCCCGGCGGCAGGAGGAGACAGAATCGGTGAGGCGTGGGATGATAGTCCCGGATACCGTGTCCGGGGGAGAGGATTTCAGTCAAGGGTGTTCACGTTGACGGCAGAGGGAGGATCTCTCCCGTGGCACCGTATCGAGGCTACAGAGGAGGCCCGGCGCCGGGCGGCAGAGAGGATCGAGCGGCTGAAAAGACGCGGGTTTTGATAGGCGTCCGCCGGGACGCGGCAGTGCATCGATGGAGAGATACCTCCCCGGCGAAGACGGTTTCAAAAAAACTACATGATGCCTCTGGGGCCACAGGCATACCCCATTAAAATATTTTCAGTGAAGGCTGATCGCTTTTTGGGAGTTGAGCCCGTGGAAAAAGAGGCTGGTTTTTTTAGTATTATTCAGTCGTCTTTCCATCGAAGTGCTCGTTGTCGGCCATGGCCTCCTGGCGAGTCAGGTGGATGACCCCGTCGCGGTGCTCGGGCGGTGAGTAGATCGTGTAGAGTTTTAGAGGAGCCTTCTTTGAGGTGTTGATCACGTTGTGGTTCGCGCCGTTTGGCACGACCACAGCGGTGCCGTCCCTGACCGGGTGCTCAACACCATCGATCACGATGACACCCTCCCCCTCCTCAAACCGGAAGAACTGGTCGACGTCCTCGTGCACCTCCGCACCGATCTCCTCGCCGGGCTTGAGGCACATCAGCACAACCTGACTGTAGTTCCCGGTATACAGGACGCGGCGGAAGTAGGTGTTCTTCTTCGTCTCGGTCTCGATATCCGTTACAAATCCCTTCTTCATCGCAGAACCTCCTTCGAGTATTATTGACAAACTGTATATAGAACTGCTAATATTTAATTTTTGAGCCGTTTTTGGCGTCGTGATCCCGCCAAAACCTTCTTTGGCGCGGAGGAGAGACCTTTGCACCATGAGCCTTCCTCAGTCTTTCTACGAACGCGACACCGTGGCCGTTGCCCGTGACCTGCTCGGCTGCCTGCTCATCAATCGGGATAAAGACGGAGCGGCGGCCGGCAGGATCGTCGAGGTCGAGGCCTACCTCCGGGACGACCCTGCGGCCCACTCCTACCGGGGGATGACAGAGAGGAACAGGGCGATGTTCGGCCCGGCAGGCCACGCTTACGTCTACCGGATCTACGGCCTCCACACCTGTGTCAACGCCGTGACCGGAGCGGAAGGAAGAGGAGAGGCCGTCCTGATCCGGGCGCTCGAACCGGTTGCAGGGATCGACCTGATGCAGGCACGGCGGGGAAGGGATGACCTGATCTCGCTTGCAAACGGCCCGGGGAAACTGACGGAGGCGCTCGGTATAACGACCGACCTTGACGGAACCTCGCTCTCTTGCGGCCCGCTCCAGATCTACCCCCCAACAGCCCGCAGGGAGGAGATCGTCCAGACGACACGGATCGGGATCACGAAGGCGGCCGACCTCCCCCTGAGGTTCTGCCTGAAAGGGAACCCCTACCTCTCGCGCCGGTGATACCGGGAGCCGCACAGCGCTTCCGCGACAAAAGCAGTTATCCCGCAGGAGAGAGATAACTTACGTTCATGCCACCGGCCCGCCATCCCGCCTCATCCTTCGACGTCTTCAACGTCTATTTCGAACGGATCTACGACCCCACGATGCACGTGGTCTTCACGTTCGACGGCGGGATCGAGGCAGAGGTCATGCGGGAGGCGACGATGAGGCTGATCGCATCCGATCCGTACCTGCGGTCGCGCTACACGGAGGTCGAAGGCCGGCCGGTCTGGGAGGAGACCCCGAAAGAGTCCTGGAACGGGACGTTCTTCATCGAGCAGGGCGGCCAGCCACTCACGACGCCCCCGCCGCCGCTTGACGTCCGAAAGGGGCCGCAGGTTCGGGTCGGGCTGTACCGGGATGGCGAGGGCGACCGTCTCGCGGTCACCTGCCATCACGGGTTCTGCGACGCCGGCGGCGCCCTTGCCATTGCGCGGGACGTCTTCTCGGTCTACCGCAGGCTCATGGAGAACCGCGATCACCGGCCGCCAGAGCGAAACCCCTGCGACCGGAGCATAAAGAGGATCCTCGACCTCCACACCAGGGAGGAGAGGAGGGAGGCGCTTGCCGGGGAGGAGCCTTTCGTCGACCGCTGGAGTTTCCCGGCCGAGCACCCGGGCCGGGGAAGACCGCGGGTTGCGTCCAGGACTCTTGCGCCCGAAAGGCTCAAACTCATAAAAGCGTTTGGAAAGGAGCACGGCGCCACTGTTAACGACGTCCTCGTCGCCGCGTTCTTCCTGGCCTTCCGGAAGATCCGGGACGACCCCTCCGACATAGGCTCGCCCCGCTCCATCCTGACGTCGGCCGACCTCCGGCGGAGGTACCCGGGGCTCTACGACGACTGCCCCATTGCGAACCTCTCCGCCGCATACGAGATCACCCTCACCGCCGGGGAGGGGGCGGGGCTTGAGGATATAATAGGTGACGTTGCGGCGATAACGACACGCCGCAAGGCCGGGCACCTCGGGCTTGCGGCAATCCTCTTCTACGAGGGGATCATCGCCCGCGGGATGCCGGCGGTGCTGGAGTTCTTCGATGATATGATCGAGCGCTACACCGCCTCCGGGCTCAAGAACCCGGTCTTCTCCAATCTTGGGGTCTTTGACCCGGGTGAGTTCCTCCCCGTCCCCGGGAAGGGGGGTGAAGACCTCGACCTCCTGGATATCCGGTACCTCCCCTGTGTCTGCTGGCCCTACGGGTTCCTGATGATAGCATCCACCTTCCGCGGCCGCCTGACCCTGGCCAGCGCTTACGAGGAGGGGCCCTACTCGACGGCGGTGGTGGAGCGGTTCCTGGGCTACGTGGACGGCTGCCTGCCGTGAGGCGGCGGTTGCAAGGGGCTTTGTGCCGCCGCCACCAGGTTTCACTTCCGGATAAGGGCTTTCCCGGCGCTCCAGGCGTTCCCGACGGCCTCACCGAGGCCGTGGTAAGCGTTGTCGGCCATGGTCAGGACGAGCGGGTTGATGGCCACGTAGTCGGGTTTCCCATCAACTGTCACCGCTTCATCGGCATACGCCGTCACGATCTCGCCGATGAAGGCCGTGTGGCTGGGCAGCGGAACGGTCTGGAAGACCCGGCACTCGAAGTTGACCGGGCAGTCCCGGATCATGGGTGCTTTCTTGAGTTTCCCGTAGAAAACCTCAAATAATCCCGATTTATCGACCTCCGCTCCGGAGACGAGCCCGCAGTAGTCGGTCTTATCCAGGAGGGCCGGCGAGGGGACGTTCACCGAGAAGGCCCCGGTCTCCAGGATCCCCTTTGTTGTATGATGGTTCCTTGCGAGTGCGCAGAGGATCATCGGCGGGTTTCCGTTCACCTGCGTGCACCAGCCCGCGGGCATGAAGTTCACCTTTCCGCCAACCTCTGCCCCGATGAGCACGATAGGCATCGGGAGGGCAAAGTTTCCGTTGATCTCTCTCTTCTCCATGGTTATCACCTCGCACGGCGGTCCGCCAGCCGCGGTGGGGACGCTGACGGACGCTGTGTTATGGTAAAATAGATCCTTTGGGGCTATATAG
>DAFR01000071.1:0-4269 GCA_002497965.1 Methanomicrobiaceae archaeon UBA436
TTCTTCCTGCACCTGTTACGCTACCATAGCCGGGAAGCCCCGCCCGAGAGGCGCGGGGTAGTTCACCGGTTTTCCCCGTATAGGTTGCCCGCATCCTTTGACCACCCCCTGGCGGGGCAGGGCGTGGCGATTGGCCATGGAAAGCCGTCCCGGAGAATTTCACCAAACCTTCGATGAACCGCGGATAAACCCTAAATGCAGCAGAGACAGAGTGATATCGTATGGCAGATGGGGAGCGTGACGCTTCGTATCCTGGCACAAACCTCCGGCGAGAACTCGGACTGGCCGCCGTCGTCCTCTCCGGGGTCGGGATCATACTCGGAGCAGGGATATACGCCCTCCTCGGCGAGGCGGCCGGGATGGCCGGCAACGCCGTCTGGCTGACCTTTCTCGTTGCAGCCGCGGTCGCCGGCCTGAGCGCCCTGAGTTACGCCGAACTCTCATCGATCTACCCGAAGGCGAGTGCCGAGTTCGAGTACGTCTCCAGGGCGTTCGGGGGAAGGCTTGCGTTCGTTGTGGGCTGGCTGATAATCTTATCCGGCATCCTTGGCGCTGCAACCGTCGCGCTTGGGTTTGCCGGCTACTTCTCCGACCTGGTGGGTCTGCCGCTCCTCCCGTCCGCCGTCATGATCATCCTGATCCTTTCCGGCATCCTCATCGCCGGGATCAGGGAGACAGCGGGGGTTGCCATCAGCATGACCCTGATCGAGGTCGCCGGGATAGTCATGGTGATCCTGATCGGCCTCCCCTACCTCGGGCGGGTGGATTACCTTGAGATGCCGCTTGGTATACCCGGTCTCCTCCAGGCGTCTGCGCTTGTCTTCTTCGCCTACATGGGGTTTGAAGAGATGGTGAAACTCTCGGAGGAGACCAGAAACCCGGAACGGACTATCCCGGTCGCTCTGGTGATCGCGCTTGCCATATCCACCCTCCTCTACGTCCTTGTCTCGGTTGCAGCGGTCTCTGTCGTTGGCTGGGAACAACTCTCCACTTCCAGGGCGCCATTTGCCGAGGTTGCTGCCGTCGCGCTCGGGCCCACGGCCTTCACCCTGATCTCCGTAATAGCGCTCTTTGCCACCGCAAACACCGCCCTCATGATGATGCTGGCATCATCAAGGATCACCTACGGCATGGCATCGTCCTTCTCGCTTCCTCCATCTCTTGCCAGGGTTCATCCCCGGACGCAGACGCCCTGGACGGCAACAATCGTCGTTGCGATCGCCACCATCGCCTTCCTCTTCGCCGGCGAGATCGAGTTTGTCGCAAACGTCACCAACTTCACCCTCTTTGCGACTTTCATCGTCATCAACGCCTCCGTGATCCTGCTGCGCTACCGTGCGCCGGATCTCCCCCGGCCGTTCCGGATACCCGGGAGCATCGGGTCCCTCCCGGTGTTGCCCGTCATCGGGATAGCCTCGACACTCATCCTTCTTGCCCACCTGGAGCCCCTGGTGCTGCTGCTCGGCGGGTTCATGGTAGTTCTCGCGGCCGTGGTCGCGCTTCTTTGGGAAGAGCGGTGGCGCGGGGCGGCGTGATGCCCTACCGCGCCTCTCTTGGCAGGTAACGCTCAATCGGCCCGACCGCCTCCAGCCTCCCCTCCGGGGAGAGGACAGATACAGCGCCATGTCCGCCCGCGACCAGGCACCTGCGGCCGGTCGCGGCAAGTTCTTCATCCAGGTCCCGGATCAGTCCGAGCAGCGCCGTGCGCTCCTGGCGTGCAAGTTCGCTGTCGACGTTGACCGACGTCACCAGGAAGTCGGCCAGGGAGTTGTAGCGTTTCCTGTCGTCATCCAGGCTTCCAAAGTTGATCAGGGTATCGGAGGTGAAGATTATCCCGTGGGTGGGACAGAGGAAGTAGACCTGGCCGTGCATGTGCCCGCCAAGGGATTCGAGGACCTCAAACTCCAGGTCATGGACAGCAAACCGCGCTATGACGGGAAATATCGAGCGGCTGGCAAGCCTCTCCGTCGGGAAGGTCTCCGGGTTTTCGGGAGGGGTGAAGTGGGAGAAGAGGTTTATGACCGTGGTGTAGACCTCTTCCAGGATCGAGGACTCGCTGCGTGACCCGTAGGCGCGGTTTGCGCGCCGGATGATCTCAACCGACCAGGGGTGGGTGCAGGCTTTCGCATCGAAGAACCCTGCCGCCCCGCAGTGGTCGGCGTCGGCGTGGGTGATGTAGATCCGCCGGATCCGCCCCTGGTCTCCGATACCGTAGTGCTGGAACATCCGGAGGGCGTCCTGGTGGTATATCCCGTAACCGGTATCGATCATGACGCTCTCCTCCGGGGCGTTGAGCATGAAGATGTTTCCGCCGCCGGGCATCTGGAAACAGAGAACCTCAACGGCATCGCTCAGCGGGATACGCTGGACGTCCGCGTAGAACCGGTCGCCTGCGGTCTCGCGGAGCGTCTTTCCGGTCCGCAGGATGCAGTCGAAGACCTCTTTTGGGTCCTGGCCCAGGTTGTTGAGTTCCTGGACGATGTGATTGATGTCCTGGAGGAGTGAGAGGAGGAACCCGTCCTCGGCCGATCCTATCAGCCCCCGCAGCGCCTGGGCGAACCTGACGTAAAAGACGGTGTCGTCGAGTTTCTCGCCGGTTGTGTCGTACTCCAGGATCTCCAGGCGGTAGCGTGACTTCAGCCGGTCGAGCAGGCTATCGACGACCTCGCTCTCCTCGACGCTCAAACTGATGGTGACCCTGCCGGGGTCTTGCCGCCGCTCGTCAAAGTCGATGTAGGCGATGTTTGCCCCCGCCCCGGTGATGTAGGTGAGGAGGTCAAAGAGGGAGCCGGGCTCGTGGGGGAGGTATACGGAGAACTTGAGGAACCCTGGTGTCGGCAGCGATTCCTGGAGGTAGCCGATCGCGTGGAGGTCTTCCTTCATCCTGGCGTAGCCCTCTGGTGCTGCAACCACTTCGAAGAAGACCGTGGCAGGGTCGATCCGGCGGTCGTACTGGACGCGGATGATGTTTCCCGAGTAAGACTTGATGATCTCGGCCGCGCGGTGCAGCGCACCCGGTTCGTCGGGCATTCTGGCGACAAACGAGTATTTATTCACCGGTTCACCTGCGGATTGTTTATCTTGCGGGGGTGAAGGGGGGGGCAGAGCGGGAAGACCCCACCCTTTAGGGCGGGGATGCAAGCGAAGCCGCCCTTCCCCTAATCAAGTTCAATATGATACATTTTTTCGTTCCATCCATCTAATAATACTATGTCTGTGTTGCGATAACCAAGCAACACAATACCAGGCGCGGAACGCGCCGTTGAGCCTGTGGACTCGCTCCCGGTGGGGGGGGAGGGGGGATGAAGCAGGAAGCCGCGCCCGAGAGGCGCGGGGTGGTTCACCGATCAAACAGGCAGGAAGCCCACCCCTTTAGGGGTGGATAGTTGACTACCCGCCACCTCCCCGATTCTGTAACCCCCGTCCGTCCTCTCGCTGCATCTGGCTCCGCCCCCCTCCTTCCGGGGGCGGGCGGAGGTGCTTGAGCGGGCGGCCGGGACACCGTCTGGAAAGTCTCCCGTTCAGATGCTGGCTCCACCAGAAAAGTCTCAGGCTCGCACCATCATACCGCCCCATCTATGGGCCCACCGTGCACGTGGAAAATATGCGCAACTATCGCATCAGGCGTCCCTGGATCTCATCTCCGCCGGTGCAGGTTCGGGAGTATCGCCCGCGCCCAGGAACGGACAGCATCCAGGTTGCGGAAGTCTCCAGACTTTACCCTGATCAGTTTGATGATGGCACGATCAGGGTCAGATAGACGCCCGGTATCCAGTCTTCCCGGGAAGACGCTGGCCTCCACCGGGTTTATGAGCATCCTGACCTCGTCCATCGAGGCTTCCGCTCTTCTCAGGCTCTCGGCGCTCCCGCCTGCCACCGTGAGCCCTACAGCGAAACAGGCGACAGGGATGGTTCGCAGGTAATGCTGGTAGCGCTCGACAAAGACCCGGGCCTCCGGGAGCCACTTCCCCATGTAGATCGGGCTCCCTATGACCGCCGCCCGGTAAGGGGAAGGGTCGCGGATCTCGTTCACCGGCAGGACGTCGACCTGCTCACCGGCCTTGCTGAGTTCATCACCGATCGCCTCTGCCACCCCGGCGGTCGACCCGTATCGGGTGGCGTAGGCAACAAGAATCCTGTCTGCCATAATAACCAGGTACCTCTTCTTCCCGTCGGTCTTATTGATTGCGGGACGCCGCCGGGAATTGCCTGAATGGATCCCTGAGAGCGTCCTTTGCCACGGGGAGCCCACCCATGGCGTAACGGTTC
>DAFR01000071.1:4356-23239 GCA_002497965.1 Methanomicrobiaceae archaeon UBA436
CCATGCCGGGTAGGCCCCGGTGATCAGGCAGATCCCTGCACCTATGGCCATCGCCATCGGGACGTAGATGAGGCTATCCATTGCGAAGAAGTAATCGGCGGTGCCGACCATCCCGAAGACGACGACGTAGCCGATGACAAGGCTTGCGATCGCACCGATGACCGCGCCGACTATACCAAGGATCCCGGCCTCGTAGACAAACATCCGCAGGACCTCGCCCCGCTGCGTTCCGATCGCCCTCAGGATACCTATCTCGCGCACCCGTTCGTTCACCGACATCATCATGACGTTGAAGATCGAGACCGCTGCCACAAGGAGCGAGATCCCCGCGATCGCCATCACGAACGTTGTCATCGTGGAGAGTGTCGAGGTTACGCTCTCCATCATGCGGCTGCTGTCCTGGACGGTGACCGTATCCTCCTTGCGGTTGAGTTCATCTTCGATCGCTGTCCTGACAGCATCGACGTTGTTGATATCATCAACCACTATGTTGACCTGATCATACTCGCCCTCACCGCCGTAGATCCCGGTGAAGAGTTTCTGCGAACCGACAATAGCCATATCCGTGGAGAGATCCATTGACATCCCCCGCTCTTCCAGGATGCCGACGACCCTGACGGTCGCGGTTGGCCCCTCGTCAGGGTCGCCTATCTTAATCTTGCTCCCTACCTTCAGGCCAAGCCGCTCGGCAAGCGTCGGGCCCACGACCACCGAGGACGTGCTCTCTGGAAACTTTCCCGTCTCGACAACCAGCGTCTCGTGGATGATATCCGGGTCGAGCCCGTAGATGGTTGCCCGTCCGGTCTCCGACCCCGCCTCGATCTGATCGGACTCCGACATCAGGGCATAAGCGGTCCCGTATTTCGCGACGATGCGCTCTATATCACGGAACTCGTCATCGGTGATCACGTCCTCATCGTCCTCGTCTTCCCCGCCGCCAGGCCCTCCTCCCATCATACCGCCGCCACCACGGTAGGGGGTGACGCTGAGTTTGTTTGCCATATCGGAGAGTTCTTCCGTGACCGAGAGCGTCATGTTCGCCCCCACCATCCCGATCGAGGCGATAGCAACGACACCGATGACTATGCCAAGAGCGGCAAGCACCGACCGCATAAAGTGGAGCCGGACGTTCCTTGCTGCGAGCGTGAGGATGATGTCTTTTTTTATCATGCGATCCTCCCGTCCCTTATCGTGATTGTTCGGTCGGCGTATGCGGCGGTCTCCGGGTTATGCGTCACCATAACGATCGTCCGCCCCCTCAGGTGGAGGTCTGCCAGGATCTCCATGATCTGGATGCTCGTCTGCGAGTCCAGGTTCCCCGTAGGCTCGTCGCAGAGGAGAATCGCCGGGTCGTTGACGAGCGCACGGGCGATAGCGACCCGCTGCTGCTGCCCTCCGGAGAGTTCTCCAGGTTTATGCGCCGATAGCGCCTCATCTATCCCGACCATGGTGAGAAGATGCCGGACCCTCCCTTTATCGTCGGGTTTGCGGTTTTTCATGATGTAGGGGTACTCGACGTTCTCGTANNTGAGGTTGAACTTCTGGAAGATGTAGCCGATGGATGTCAACCGGAGATTGGTCAGGTCATGGTCATCCATCTCCCTTGTGTTCTTTCCAGCAAGGAAGAGGTCGCCCGATGTCGGGCGGTCGAGACACCCGATCTGGTTGAGGATGGTCGATTTCCCCGACCCCGACGGCCCCATGATCACGACAAACTCCCCCTCATCGATCCTGAGGTCCACCCCGTTTAGCGCCGTGACGTCGCCCGAAGGGAGGGTGTAGACCTTTCTGAGATCGTTTAACTCGATAACCGGCCTGCTCATGCTTCTACACCCCGGGGCGACTACCTGCGGAACCGGTCATGGACCTTCCTGAGGTATCCCTTCCGCCACGCCACGGTGCCGACGGCGATCACAGCGATCACAAGCACGATCCCGGTGACCGGGATCTTTGCAAACCCGCTGCCAAATGACCCGGCCGCACCCATGCCACCTCTTGCAGGGGCAGCGCTCATGCTGCCCGGGTTCTCGCTACCTGTGTCAGACTGCAGCGCCTGGCCCGCACCCGAGAGGGAGACGCTCACGGTTGTGCTGTAGGTTTTGCCGTCCTCATCCCTGTACTGGACGAGGAGCGGAACGGAGGATGCACCCTGCGGCACGGTGCACGTCACCTCAAAACTCGAGAAGTCATCGGGCTCAAGCCCGCCGACAACGTAGACCGGGTAGGGGTCGGCCGCGGTCGCCGGATCATCGACGGTGACCTTGATGGCGTAGGCGTCTTTGAGCCCGGCGTTGGTAACATCGCCGCTCAGGGTGATCGTGCTGCCGCTCCCGGTAACCTCGATGTTGTTGACCACCATCTCCGGTTCGACCACACGGTCGCCGATCTCTATGGGTATGGTCAGGGTTGTGTGGTGCTCGTTGATCCCGTTCCGGTAGGAGAGATCGAAGGTGAGTTCTGTCGACTGTGACGCCACGACACTGAATGTGGCGGTCTTCGCTTCATCCGGTGCAAGAGCGCCCAGGAAGACGGCCGTCTCGGTTGTCCTGACCCCCTCCCCGGCCGGGGTTATGGTAACACCGCTCACACTGCTCCCGCGGGGGTTCCCGACCGAGAGGACGATGGTGTCCTCACTGTTTGCCGGGAATGTCTCCGGAGCGTCGATCACGTTGACCCGGATCCCGGTGCTCTCAACAGTCACCGGGATGGAGTAGCGGACGCTTCCGCCGTCCCTGAGGTCAAGGTAGAAGACAGGATAGTATATCCCATCCTCAGCATCGGCCCGCACGGTGAAGGTAAACGAGATGGTATTTCCCGGGCCAAGTGTGCCCACAGAGTCGTATGTCCTGTCGTTTACAACGACAACCCCGCTGGAGTAGAGTTCCGCCCTGCTGATGGCGACGCCGGCATCCCCGGTGTTCTGTATCTCGACCGTCACTGTCCCCGTATCCCCGCGCATGAGGGTTTCAGGGTCGAGGGTGACACTGGTGACCGCGATCTGTTCCGCCGGTGTGGTCTCGGCCGCGCTGGCGACACCAACGAGCAGTGCGAACAGGAGCAGGACGCAGAGGTTGCGCCTCATCGGTCCCGCCCCGGTATCATTCTGGTTGTGGTCATGGCTCTTTCACTCGCTAAGAGTTTCTTTGTTTAGTTGCCGCCCGTTCAGCCTGTATGAGGGAGAAAAAGGCGATCCGATTTTTGTTAATAATGTTTTACATATTGTTATATATACTTTACTAAAAGTCAGGGTGTTTGGGTGCAAGGGGTTGTTAAACAGCGTGCCACGAATCCAGGGCGCAGAGAAAACAGGTGTGTCAATTGATACCCATATCTCGGGGTTGCGGTTTTGCTGTTGAACCGCCGGCACCCGCGTCATAAACTCGAGTGCGGCCGATTCATCATGAGTGTTCCCGGCAGAGGGGAAAGGATCTCACGAAACCCCATGTGGGGGGTCTTACTCGCATAACGTCCCGAAAGGACGGAGGAGGTGGGTTTGGGGGCGGACAGCAGGCTTGCGGGTCTGCCTATGGTGGTATAGCATGACAGGTCCCTTCTTTCCCCCGCAGGGGTATTGGTCCTGCTGCCGCCCGACAGGAATCCTCGTCGCTGCCATCGGAGAGCGGTGACTGGAATCTTGTGTGCTGCCGCTGTCTGGCCGGTATTCTGATGTGGTGGTTGCCGCCGGTCAGTGTTTCAGCACACTCTTTTTCCGGGAGCGCCTCATTCTGCTTTTCTTTATCGTCCCGGAAAAGGTTGCGGCGGAGATTACGTATCGCCGTATTCCATCTGAACCGCGTCATCGGTCAGTCACTATCGCCGCCGGTCATCCCGGAGGGCATGGTGCCACCCCGGTATGGCCCGGTCTCTTCCTGGTCATCCACCTCCGTTCTGCTTGGGCGGGGGTCCGGTGCTCATGGCAGCGGTCTCACCCCGCCACGTATGGTATGTTGTACTTTTTGTTATAAAAATGTTACTACCCCTGCACGGTGTGAGGCGTGCCGAAAGAAGAAGACGGCCCCTGCTCACCGGGAATCTTGATGCTGGAAGAGGGGATTCTGCGCGAAATTGCGCCATTTATGCCGGATCAGGCACCCTATACCGGTTCGTCGTAGAGGAAGATCTCCTCGATAGGTGCCCCAAAGTATCGCGCGATCTTGAAGGCAAGTTCGAGGGAGGGGTCGTATTTCCCCTTCTCGATGGCCAGGATGGTCTGCCGGGTGACCCCAACCGCATTTGCGAGCGCTTCCTGGGTCAGGTTGTGCATCGCCCGGTAGACCTTAATCCTGTTCTTCATCGGTATCCCATTCTCCATACTTGCGGGCGTAGTAGACCCGGAATCCGACGTATAAAAAGATCATCAGGCAGAGCAGGGTCATCTGGAAGATGGCAAAACCGCCAAAAACCGGGAGTTCAAGTGCTTCGGTGGGAAACACCTCCTCTGGCCCTGGACGTGGGGGCCGAAGCCCCAGCGGCCTTGAGAACGCGATGACCGCGCTTCCGAGGCTGAGAACAAAAAAGATCACCCAGGAGACCTCCAGAGTCCGCAGCGCTGCCTTCTGCGTGATCATTGCCGTCCGTTCGTCCTCTATCGTCTCTTCGACCCTCCGCCGTGCCAGATAAAGCAGGACAACGCCAAGGACGAAGGCAGCCTGGATCGGGATCGGGTTCTCAAGCCTCACCGAGAGCCAGAATATGCCGACCTCCGCGAGCGCAACGATACCGGCAAGAAGGTAGAACGTGTTTCGTTTCATGGTGCAGCCGCTGTACATGATCTTAAACATTTTGTTATTAATGGGTTACGCCGGCCGCCCTTCTAAAAAAAAGTTCTGCAGATGAGGGGTTCTGCGATCCCGCGTCACCGGTGCGCAAAATACGCGGTCACGCTGCCGCCATTCACCGAGTCTATCCGGGCAAACCCGATCCTCTCGAACTGGACGACCCCTCCCACCTCGCCGACTACCATAGGCTCGCAGAACCCCTCCATGTCCCCCTCCTGCCGGAGGAGGGTGCAGGGCAGGTTTGCATCAACCGGGACCCACTGGATGATCGGCGCTTTTACCTGCCGGGCCTCATCAAGCGAGTCGCCAGCGTAGGATACCCGCAGCGTATCACCTTCCCGGTCGACCCAGACGTTATAGAGGTCCTTTAACCTGATCAGACCCTGCCCCTCGATATCCCTCCGCGGGAGAAGCACCCTGCCATCGGTGATAAGGGTGCGCACCCCCCTTGAAGGGTCGTTCGGGTGCAGGAGCGCGTGAGCCTCACGGCGCGGCGCCCCCTCGATGCTGACCTCGACAGGGTCAGGCACAAAGAAGTAGCGGTTCGCCTTCGGGTCGACGATCTCCCTGTTTCTGGCATACAGGTTCTCCCAGGAGAACGATATATCGGTCTCCCCCATCCCGATATCGATCATGGCGTTCCGGACGGCTTCCGGCTCGATCCCCCGGCGCGCAATCGCCCGCAGCGTCCCGAGATGTATATCGTCCCAGCCCGTGTATGTCCCGTTCCGGATCCCCTCGCGCATCCCCGACGTTGAGAGGACAACACCCGAGATACCCATCCGGCCATAGTGGTGGTAGACCGGGGGTCTCCATCCAAAATAACCGAAGATGTAGCGCTGCCGCTGGGTGTTTGCGATATGGTCCTTCCCGCGGATCACATGGGTTATCCCCAGGAGGTGGTCGTCCACCGCGACAGAGAAGTTCATCAGAGGAAATACCGTTGCCTCCGCTCGCGGGTGGAGTGGAGAGTTCACAATCCGCATCGCGGAGTAGTCTCTCATCGCCGGGTCAGGGTGGCCAAGGTCGGTCTTCACCCTGACGGTTGCACCGCCCTCGTAGAACTCTCCATCAAGCATCTTCTGCCAGAGTTCCAGGTTCTCCTCAATCCCCTGTTTGCGGCATGGGCATTCCTTCCCCCGGAGTTTGAGTTCGCGGAAACGTTCAGGCTCGCAGGTGCAGACGTAGGCGCCGCCGATCTCGATAAGTCTCCTGCACCAGTCGTAGTACACATCGAGCCGATCGCTCTGGTAGACGATATCGGTGATCCCGAGCCCCAGCCACTCAACGTCCTCAAGCACCATCGCGTATGCCGCCGGATCGACCCTCCTCGGGTCGGTGTCCTCGATGCGCAGGATGTAGCGTCCCCCGTATCGCCGGACATAGTAGTCGTTTAAGATGGAAGCGCGGGCGTGCCCGAGATGGAGCGGCCCGCTCGGGTTCGGGGCAAACCGCATCACCACACCGTTCTCCGCATCCTCGAGCGGTGGAAGTTCCCGGGTGTGCTCGTGCTCCTCATCGAGTTCGGCCAGGAGTTCGGGCGCGAGTTCTTCAAGCCTCGCCCTGCGTTCCGATGAACTCATCCCTGCCACCTCCGCGACCACCTTTGAGGCAATCGCCCCTATCTCCCGGGCGCTGCTCCGGAACTCCGGGTGCCTCCCTAGAAGCGTCCCGATCACCGTCCCGGTCTTTGGGGGGCTGTCGTGCTTCACCGCGTTCTGCAGCGCGTAGACAAAGAGCAGGTGCTCAATATCGGTCTCCGTCATGGTATCAGTTACCTCTGTTGACAAAGAAATCGGCGATCTCGCCGAGCAACTGTTTCTCCTCCGATTCCGGGATGACCGAGAGCGCCTCTTTTGCAACCCCCGCCCGCTCCAGGGCAACCGCCCGGACCTCCTCGATGACACCGGCATCCTGGAGGATGGAGATCAGACCCTCGATCTCCGCAGCGGAGAGCGGTCTCCTGTATGGGGCAAGGTCGATCCCCTTCTCGCGCGCCCGGATAGCGATCAGCGTCTGCTTCCCCTCCCTGATGTCCGACGCCCGGTCCTTCCCGCTCTCTTCGGTGTTTGCAAGGAGATCGATCAGGTCGTCCTGGATCTGGAACGCGATACCGCTGTTTATCCCGAACTGGTAGAGTGCATCTGTCTGGACGGGGTTTGCACCCGCAAGAAGACCGCCGATTGCTGCGGCCGCTCCATAAAGGGCACCGGTCTTCTTACTGACCATCTCCAGGTACTCAAGTTCTGAGACGTCCTCCCGCCTCTCAAACTCCATATCCATGCTCTGCCCCTCGCAGATCTCGGCACACGTCCGGGCAAGCATCTTCACCGCCCGGATTTTTGCAGCATCTGCCCCCTCCGCAAGACAGATGAACTCGAATGCCTTTGCGTAGAGCACATCCCCCGCAAGGATCGCCGTCGGTTCGTCCCAGAGGGTATGCACCGTCGGAACACCGCGCCGGGCGGCGTCACCGTCCATGATATCGTCATGGATGAGGGTGAAGTTGTGGGTCAGCTCGAGCGAGAGCGCCGCCAGGATCAGGTCATCCGACGACCCCCTCCGGATAGCGTCCGCGGCGAGAAGGGTGACCGCCGGGCGAAGCCGTTTCCCTCCTGCAAGCAGCAGGTGGGCGCTCGCCCGGAAGAGGTCGCCGTGGACGTTCCCGAAGTAGCGGTGGAGCATCCGGTCGATCCGGTCAGCGTTCATCTCCAGGTATTCTTTAAGAATCATCATGCGCATTCCCCTAATTTATACGGAGATTCTGTCCGTTCCGCAAAACATGGAGGTCGTTTCCAAGGGTATACCCGACCTCCTCCGCGAAATTTACATACTCCCCTGTCATGTCGATGTCGCCGTGTGACGGGATGATGTGCTGCGGGTTGAGGAGGTGGACGAACTCATAGTGATCCTCACGGTAAGCATGGCCGGAGACGTGTAGATCGTCAAAGATCCGGGCCCCTGCCATCCTGGCGCGGGCCTCGATCAGGTAACGCTGCCCCCGGTTCATCGGGTTCGGGATCACCCTGGCCGAGAAGAGGATCTTGTCTCCCTTCTCCAGCTTGAAAGGGGTATCGCCCATCACCATCCGTGTCAGGATGGCGCCTGTCTCACCCTGGTGACCCGTGACGATCGGGACAAACTTGTCCTTTCCGGTCTTTATGATCCGTCGAAGCGTCCGGTCGACCGTCCGCCGGTTGCCGAATATCGAGAGGGACTCAGGGAACCCGACCAGTTTTAACTGTTCAGCTGCTGTGGCGTAGCGTTCCATCGAACGCCCGAGGAGAACCGGTTTTCTCCCGATCTCGTGGGCGCACTCCGCAATGGTCTTGATCCTGGAGATGTGTGAGGAGAAGGTCGAGACGATCAGCGCGCTCCTGTCATCCTCGTAACTCGTGATGGTATCCCGGACGAGGTCCCTTGCGATCTTCTCGCTCGGGCAGCGTCCTTTATCTGCGATGTTGACGCTCTCGGTGATGAGAGCGAGGACACCCTCCTTCCCGATCTGCCGCAGCCTGGCGAAGTCCGGTGGTTCTCCGAGCACGGGTGTCCTGTCCAGTTTGAAGTCGTTTGCATAGATTACCGCACCCTCTGGCGTATGCAGGACCGGGATGACCGTATCGATGATCGAGTGCTGGCTCCGCACAAACTCGATCGTCAGGTGCGGGGATATGGTGTAACGCTGTCCTGCTTTCAGGGCAAACAGTTTGTTGTTCACGCCGAACTTCTGTTCGCCGGCGATCTGCTGCCTTATCAGTTCCGTGGTGTAGGGTGTGCTGATTATCGGGGCGTCGTAGCGGTGTGCCAGTTTTGGTACCGCACCGATGTGGTCCAGGTGCCCGTGCGAACAGACGATCGCCTTTACACTCCCTTCGACCGTGTTCATGATGGTGTCATCCGGGATGGCCTTCATCTCGATGAGGTCCAGGGAATGCATATTCTCGATATCAGCATCCTCATGGATCATCACCTGGTCGAGGCGCAGCCCCATATCAAAGATGACAATCTCTTTTCCGCAGCGGACGGCGGTCATATTTCTACCGACCTCGTTAAAACCGCCAACTGCTATGATCTCAATATCCATGTAGCCTCCTTGCAGGATCTTTTGTTTTGTCGTTAGATTCAATCATCTGCCTGGTCAGGCCGGTGATATACGTCCTGGTGTGCCGGAGATCCGCTACCGTTCGGGACCCCGTCAGGAACATCGCCACGCGAAGGTGGCGGTGCATCCCCTCGATGGTTGCAGATAGGGCTTCTTCACTCTCCATCGCCGGTTTCAGGAGGGGCAATGCCATACCCCCGAGGTCCGCCCCGAGAGCAAGGGATTTTGCAATATCGATCCCCGAACGCAACCCCCCTGTCGCGATGGTCGGGCCTCCTGCTCTCCGCACCTCGCATAGGCTTACCACCGTCGGTATCCCCCAGGAGAGGAACGCCTCCCCGAGTTCAGCGAGTTCAGGGGCGGTTGCCCGCAGGCGTTCGATCTTCGCCCATGACGTTCCTCCATACCCGCCGATATCGATCGCGCTTGCCCCGGCCCCAAAGATCTTCCTTGCCGTTCCTATCGATATACCGGAACCCGTCTCCTTCACGATGACCGGACGGGAGAACTCTTCACAGAGGCCGCGCAACGCCTCCAGGCACCCGACAGCGCTGTGATCGCCTTCGGGCTGGATCGCCTCCTGGAGCAGGTTGACGTGGATCGCGATCGCCTGCGCATCGATCATCTCAACCGCCCTTTCCGCCCACTCGATGCCGTGGTCGCGCAGCTGGATGATCCCGAGGTTGGCGCAGAGGAACGCGTGGGGCGCCTCCTCCCGCACGACGGTGAAACTCCCTTCAAGTTCCGGATTTTCCAGTGCCGCTCGCTGAGAACCGACACCCATACCCAGGTTATACCGTTCGGCGGCACGTGCCAGCCGCCGGTTCACCTCCAGGGTGTCCGGGTGTCCTCCGGTCATTGCTGCAATGAAGAGGGGGGAATCGAGTTTTGCGTCGAGAAACCGTGTTTTTAGATCGATCGCATCCATGTCGCACTCAGGGATGGCATTATGAACAAGCCGCACATCCCCGAATCCTGCATCACCTGCCTCAACAGGCTGCTCATAGCATATCTCCAGGTGATCGCGTTTCCGTGAGGATGTGGCGGTATCCCTTCTCATTTTTTACTCCTTTCTGGTTATTGCTGTCCCGCCGTGATCTGTTCCGTCCAGGAACCGGCCGATCTGCGAGACATGGAAGATCTCTGAGTCGATACCGGCATCGGCCAGTATCAGGAGTTCAGCGATCTTGCCCCGCATGCCCCCGGTCACGTCGGTCTTTGCCGAGCCGCCTATATCGAGCGACTCCAGGATCTCCCGGTCGATGCGGGGGATAACGGATCCTCCTCTGAGCACACCGGCAACATCCGTTGCAAGCCCAACGCGCCTGCTCCCGAGGGCGAGGGCAAGCCTCGCCACCACCTGGTCGCCGGATACGATGCACGAACCCCGCCGGGTGTCCATCACGACGTCGCCGTGCAGCACGGGCACGATACCGTGATCCGTCATCCCGGCGATCTGGCGGGTCTCAAACGAGACCAGACGGCCGTCCTCTGCGAGTGCCAGGCAGAGGGGATGGATGCCGATCGCCTCGATCCCTGCCTCCCGCAGGGCCTCGACGACCGCGGCGTTCAGCCGCGAGACCGCAGCGTGGGTGTGGTAGACCCCGGGCAGGTTATCCCGGCCGAGCCCCTCATCGACCCGGTAGCGCCGGGCCTCCGGGTGGCCGCAGGAGCCCGCACCGTGGACCAGGACAAGCGCAATCTCCCGGTGTGCGGCGAGAACTTCTGCAATCTCGCGCAGCCGGGCGTGATCGATGGTGCAGCCCCCCGATTTGTCGGTGATAACGCTCCCGCCCAGTTTCAGTACCACTCTCTCAGTCATTCTTCTCTTCTCTCGCACCGTCGGTGTCTATGGTTGTGATTATCGCCCTTCCCTCACAGGCCTCGATCGCCCCGGCAACCCGGTTCTTTGCACGTCTGGGACAGAGGGCGATGATCGATCCGCCGCCTCCAGCCCCGGTGATCTTGGCTCCGTAAGCACCGCTCGCCCTTGCCGCCAGGACAAGCCGGCTGCTTGCCGGGTGACCCACACCGAGCGCCTCCAGGAGCGCATGGTTCATATCCATGTACTGCCCGAGTTCCTTCGGGTTGCTCATCTCGTGAATGGCAGCAAGCGTCAACTCCCCGATTGCGTCCAGTATCGGGTTTGCTATTGTGGGATGGTGCTGCCGCAGGTTCGCGACCTGCTCCACCATCTTTGCGGTGCTGTGGGGCACCATGGTGTTTCCCACAACAAGGTGGAGGTTCTCCGGGGGCAGTCTACGTTTGGACTCCCCCGTGATCATGACCATCCCCCCGTTTGCCGAGACGTAGGTGTCGGTTGGGCTTGCCCGGCCCTTCTGCACCTTTTTCTCGATGGCAAACGCAGTCTCGGCGATATACTCGCGTGGATGTCCGAGATCGAACTCATCGTTGATGGCAGAGAGCGTCGCCACGGTCACAGCGGCCGATGACCCGAGCCCTGACGAACTCTGGAGTTGCGAGCGGACGTAGACGCTGCCGTGGACGCCCATCACCTTGAAACATTCGTTGATGTATGGCGACTTAGGGCGCGTCGGGTTCCGGGACTTCCTCACCGTGACGAAGACACGGGGTTTGATCGCCATCGCGATCGCCGGCTTCCCGTAGACCACCGCATGCTCGCCAAACAGGAAGACCTTGCCCGGCGCGCTCCAGGTTGCCAAATTACACCACCGCTATCGCTGCATACCCCACTACCTGATTGTAATCCTCCGTTACATCGCCGCTGGTCGTATACCGAAGAAGCGCCCCCCTCCTTCCACCGAGATGTCTGCAGACGGTGCACATGGTCGCGATCGGACCGTAGCCGCAGATGGTGGCCCTGGTCGCGATGATCCGCCGGTAGAACTCCGGTATGTCAAGGGTTTTGAGCGCCTCGATCACATGGAGATCCTGCCGCCGTGCCACCACCTCTGGAACGTAATGAGAAAAGTCGCTTGAGGCGACGATCCTCACATCCCGTCGGGTGCAGCCGATCGCGTCGAGCAGGTGCTCCGCAAGATTCATCGCAGCCTCGTAACTCTGGTCTCCCATGAGTATGGGTGCGATCCTTGCCCTGGGGAACCGGTACCTGATGAAGGGCATCTGCACCTCAAGTGAATGCTCGCTCCGGTGCGAGGTCTCGTCTATCCTGAGATCAAGTGCGTCGACAAACTCTTTATCGACATTGATGACCCCGAGAGGCGTCTCCCAGGGCATTGCGGAGGCAGAGGTCATGTATCCATGATGACTGGGACCTATAACGACGAATGTACCGTCAAAATCAGGTTGTATGGTAGAGAAGGCACAGGCTGCGGTCTCCCCCGAGTAGATATAACCGGCATGGGGGGAGACTATACCGTGGGCTGAGATATCTGGATTTTTGTTCCGGAAGAATGCCTCCAGAAACTGCTCCAGGTGGCTGGGCTCAGCAGGATAGAACATCCCCGCTACACTGCATCGGCGCATATCCATCAAGGGTGAGGTCTTGTGCTTTGATCTTATAACTCTGTCTCAAAGTCCTCGGGGGTGAGCGATGTGGTCACGCCGCGCAGGCGCAGCATCTCCTTTGTCAGGAGATAGTATATCATAGAGAGTGCTTTCCGTCCCTTGTTGTTGGTCGGGATAACAACATCCACCATACTGGTCATATTGTTGGTATCACACAGGGCTATAACCGGAAGGCTTACCTGGACTGCTTCTCTGATAACCTGTGCATCACTCACCGGGACAGTTACAACAACGACATCGGGTTCTGCATAGCGGGATAACCGCGGGTTTGTCAGAGTTCCGGGGATGTATCTGCNNCTGCCCTTGTTGTTCGTCGGGATGACCAGATCGACGTGCCTCGTCATGTTGTTGGTATCGCAGAGCGCGACAACGGGGATTCCTGTCTGGATCGCTTCATTAACTGCCTGGGCGTCGCTGATCGGGTCTGTCACCACAACCACGTCGGGCTCGATGTACTTGTTCAGGCGCTGGTTGGTAAGCATCCCCGGAATAAACCGGCCTATGACCGCCATGCCGCCGATGGCATCGGCAAACATCTTTGCCGGGTACTGCCCGTACTGCCTGGAGGTGACGACCAGGATCTTTGCAGGGTCATACCGCGAAAGGAACTTTGCAGCAGTCTTGATCCGATCATCGGTTGCCTGGATGTCCAGGATGTAGAGTCCATCACCGCGGACACGGTAGATGAACTTCATCATGTCCTTGCTCTTCTGCTGGGTGCCGATGTGCACGCCTGCCGCCAGATACTCTTCGACGGACACCAGCGGTTCTTTAAGTTCGATCTCAAGTTCGTTTCCGGTCACGTTAGATCAGCTCCTCTATTCGTATCAGTTCGTTCAGTTTGGCTATCCGTTCCCCGCCGACCACGCCGGTCTTGAGGAAGATGCATCCGAACGCCGTTCCCAGGTGCGCTATGGTTGCGTCGGTTGTCTCTCCGGAACGGTGGCTCATGACTGTCTCCAGGCCGTTCTCATCGGCGAGGCGTATCGCCTCAAAGGTATCGGTGAGTGTTCCGATCTGGTTTGGTTTGATCAGGACGCAGTTTGCCGCGCCTGTTTCGATCCCCTGTATGATCCGCTCGACGTTGGTCACGAAGAGGTCGTCACCGCAGACCAGGCACCGGTCTCCGACCTCCTCGGTCAGGCTGGCGAAGGCCTCGAAGTCCTCCTCAAAGAATGGGTCCTCCACGTAGACGAGGTTGTAGCGGTCGACAAGATCCGCCACGTAGGCGATCTGGTCATCACGGCTCTGCACTGCATCCCTGTAGCGGTAGTGCTCACCATCCCAGAGTTCGGTTGCTGCCATGTCGATACCCATACGGATCTCGACGTTCATCTCATCCGAGACGATTCCAATCGCCTCTCCCAGGATCTCAAACGCCTCCACATCGGTTATCGCCGGCGCCCAGGCGCCTTCATCCCCTTTCCCGGAGAGTTTGCCCTGCGCCTGCAGGATCTTCTTCACGGTCTTATGGACGGCAGCGTTCACAAACACGGCCTCTGTCGCCCCGGAAGCCCCGGTGGCGACCACCAGGAACTCCTGGATGGACGTTGCGTTCGGTGCATGAGCGCCTCCGCCTATGATGTTGCCAAGCGGCAGCGGCGTCTCGGAAGCGAACGCACCTCCTAGGTAGCGGAAGACCTCCAGGTCAAGCGACGACGCAGCCGCCTTTGCACACGCAAGCGAGAGTGCGACGGCGACGTTTGCGCCGATCGAGCTGAAATAGGGTGTTCCATCGATCTCCCGGAGCAGTGCATCAAACGTGATCTGATCACAGGCGTCCTCACCGATGAGCGATGGAATCAGGTGTTCCCGCGCGTTCTCGATGGCTTCGCGCGGCGGCCGCACCTTTGCTTCGTAGGTTCCTGTGCTGGCACCGCTGGGTGCCGCAGCCCGGCCGAAACCGCGGGACGTGTATATATCAGCCTCAACGGTCTCGTTTCCGCGGCTGTCCAGGATTGTTCTCAGGGTAATCTCTTCGATGGTCGTCATCAGGTCACAACTTCCTCTTCACTGTTATGGGGATCATGTCTAGCTCGAACTCGTCGAGTGCAATCTCAAGCGGCTCAGTCTTTCTGGTCTTTACCAGAACGGGTGCACCCATCGAGATCTGAAGAGCACGAGCCCCTATAATTCGAGCCCGTTCATACCGGGTATATGATTCCATCGTGCAGCCTCAAAATCATTAATTGCAAAATGGGGTCGCTGAGATTTGAACTCAGGTCACAGCATCCCGAACGCCGTAGGATGGCCAGGCTACCCCACGACCCCTCATTGATACGGGTTCAGGTCCTCCACCACTTCTTTGTGCGTCAGCAGCATCCGCCTGCAGCAGTAACGTTCCAGGCCGAGATCGTCGAGGATCTGTTTGGGATCCTCGCCCGCATCTCGCCGCTCCTTGAACTCTTTCCAGGCGGTGGAAATGACCTTACCGCATGTAAAACATCGTACGGGTATCATACCTGTTGTCCAGTATTCCTTATATCTCTTTTCCTCAGCGATAAGACTTCTGGAACTTCGCCCGTGCGCCAGGACCCTGCGGTTTCTTGGTCTCTTTCTGCCGCGAGTCGTTCACGAGCAGTGTCCGGTCATACGACAGGAACGCATCCTTTATCTGCGGGTCGTTATGCCACTCCAGGATGCCGCGCGCTAGCGCTGTCCGGACGGCCTCGGCCTGCCCCATTTTGCCGCCGCCGGAGACCTCGATCGCGACATCAACGCCGTCGAGTGCGTCTGGAACCAGCAGCAGCGGTTCAGCGATCTTCATCCGAATCACCTCGGTCCCGTAGATCTCCAGGGGCACAGAGTTGATCCGGATACGGCCGTTGCCGGGCTTCAGGGTTGCCCGGGCGATTGCTGTCTTCCTCTTACCGCTTGAATTGACGATCTTTACCATCCAATCACCATGTTTTAGTATTTCGCTCCGAGTTTGGTGCTTATTGTCCCGATCGTTACGTATCTCGGGCTGCTCAGCCGGTTGATATGCGCCGCCTCAAGCGTCTCCATATCCATTCCGCTGAACTCCGCCGGAATCCCAACGTAGACCCTGACCCGCCCGAGTGCGGCTGCGCCACGCTCACGCCTGTAGGGTAGCATCCCGCGGATGGTGCGTTTGACGATCTGGTCCGGCCTGCGCGGAAAGAACGGTCCTCCCTCACGCGACCCACGCTCGCGTTTCATGGTGTAGTTTGCGAGCACGTGGGCCTTGCTCCCTGAGACGATTGCCTTTTCCGCGTTCACGATTGCGATCTCCTCACCGGCAAGCGCACGCTGTGCGACGATGCTGGCCATCCGCCCGAGCAGTAATCCATCTGCGTCGATAACCTGAACCATTTGCTTCACCTGAGGATCCGTACCCTGCTCCCTTTCGGGTTGTCTCGAATAAGGTCTTCGATGGTCATGCACGTGCCCCTGGCGCTGGTGATCTTGCTCACCGCAGTCTCGGAGAAGTCAAGTGCGGCGATCTTCACCGGCAGGCTGAGCGCACCGCTGCCGAGAACCTTGCCCGGCACAAGGATTATCTCATCTTTGTTTGCGTAGCGGTTGATCTTGCTGAGGTTCACCTCGGCATAGTTTTTCCGGGGTGCATCCAGCCTCTTTGCAATCTCGCGCCAGATGTTCGCTTCATTTACACGCGACGCCTCTTTCAGCGTCGCGATGAGAGCGGTCAGCCGGGGGTTTGATTTGTTTGCGGTTGTCTTTGTCATTACATCCCCTCTCCCGTTATCTCGTTCATAACGTCTACCAGGTCATCTGATTGTTTCTGGATGTATTGTAGCGCTCTCTCGATGATCTCACCGACCGGCATCGAACCGTCGCTTTCAACCACGAAGATGAACTTCTCCGGGTCGGTGCCGATATGGATGGCAGGTTCATCGCCGATTCCACCGGCAAGGCATGCCCGCTCACAGAGCCTGCAGAGGGAACATGACTCCAGTCGCCCATTGACGACCCTGACACGTCCATCTGCTGCTTCCAGCACGTTGCGGGGGCACTCCTCAAGGCACATGCCGCAGCCGTCGCACCGCTTGTCGATGGTTATTGCCGGATAGTTCTTGTAGCCGCAGGCGGTTGTAGCCTGCCACTTGGCATGCTCCTTTCCGGTCCCGAGTATGGCCTGGGCTTCGAGCACGACCTTCTGGTCATTTGAAAGTTCTATGATCGGGATATTCTCCTCGACCGGTGCGGCATCCGGGTCCTGCGGGATCAGGTCGCTTGAGTAGACGGTCTTTGGCCCCTCGACGGAGAGCGTGTAGGTGGCCGTGCAGAACTGACATCCTGCACCTCCGCAGGTGCATTCGCTGCGCAGCCTGTATTGCTCAAGGTCGGTCCGCAGGGGGATGAGCCCCAGNNGGTGTGCCAGCATCTCGTCGAAGAGGACGCTTGTATTGTCGTAGATGCGGACATTCTCAATGGCAAGTGTCGGCACTTCGCTCATCATCGCCCGCCGGAACATGTTGGCAAACGGCGTGGAAACGCCGCTCAGGGTGAACTTTGCGACTCTCTCGTCCAGTCGAGAAAACGCTATCTCCATTACACTCTCCTTCCTCTCCGGCCGCCTTTGCTGCGGATGCTGTCGTGCGGCACGGGTGTGACGTCCTCGATGCGGCCGATCTTCATCCCTGCACGGGCGAGGGCGCGGATGGCTGCCTGGGCACCTGGCCCGGGGCTCCGCTGTTTGCCCAGTCCCGGCGCCCGAACACGGACGTGGAGACCAGTGATTCCCTTCTCGCGTGCGTTCTGTGCGACCTGTGTTGCCATCTGCATGGCAGCGTAGGGCGAACTCTCGTTTCGGTCCTGTTTCACGACCATGCCACCGCTGCTCTTCGTGATGGTCTCCGCCCCCGAGAGGTCGGTTATGGTGATGATGGTGTTGTTAAACGAGGCGTAGATGTGTGCAATGCCCCATTTTTCTTCTGCCATGGTGTTACCTCACTCCTGCGCGGGTGATGCGCCCTCTCTCCGGGTGGACTTCGTTTGTGAGCGGGGAGACCTCGTAGTAGCCGATCTCTGGCTCCTCTTCCCTGGTGACCCGGTAGCCCGGCACCGTCACGCGCTGGCCGCCGATCGCGATGTGCCCGTGGGTGATGAATTGTCTGGCCTGTTTGGGGGTGCGTGCAAGCCCCTTGCGAAGCACCTGCGTCTGGAGTCGGCGGTCGAGCTGCTGTTCTACCTTGAGGGCGAGAACGTCGCCCACATCGGCATTCTCTCCGACGAGACCGTAGCGGTAGAGGTGGTTGATGAGCTGGTCTTTCTTCGTCTGGTAGATCTCGGAGGTGATACCCGCCGACCTGAGAGCCACCAGTTCACGGGCGGCGGCACGATACTTCCGCAGAATGCTCTGGGCTTTCCAGAGTTCGCGCTTGTTTCGCAGTCCGTAATCGATGACAAGCCGCTTCTCGTCATCGAGCCGCGTCTTCTCGAACCGACGCTTGGGTGTTGCATACTGCTTGTGGTTTTTTCCTGGATATGCCATTTAATCACCGCTCATACTTTCTTTCTCCGGACACCGACGGTCATGCCGGTTCTTCCGGTGGACTTTGTGCGCTGGCCGCGGACCTTCTGCCCGGTCTCGTGCCTGATGCCACGGTAACACCGCATCTTTCTCATGCGGTTGATGTCGTCTTCAATCGCCAGGCTGAGATCCGTTCCGAGGAGGTGGCGTCTCTCTCCGGTATAGACGTCTTTTGGGCGGTTGACCATCCATTCGGGAACCTGAGTGGTGTAGGTCTCCACAGCGTCTGAGATCCGCCTGATCGATTCGTCATCGAGTTTACCGAGTACGGCGTGCGGGTCAACACCGGCAAGGGCGGTTATGGTACGGGATGTGTGGTGACCGATTCCGTTGATCCCTGTCAGTGCGATCTGCACCGTTTTCGTGCCGTCCAGATCAGTGTTCCTGATCCGGACAAAGTACTTTATCTCTTCATCATCCATGTGATCGCCTCGTCATCGACATCGTCGGTGAAAGCGCTGAGGGAGGGATTTGAACCCTCGAGTCCCAGAGGGACACAGGTTTAGCAAACCTGCGCCATACCAGGCTTGGCTACCTCAACATAGAATCTCGCATCTTTCGACACTCGCAACACAGGGTGTTGCTCCAGACACAGCATTCTATGGCTTATGCCTAGTTATGTTTGCAGGGTTGGCTAATAACTATTGTGGTGGGGTGACCCCTGCGGTCAACTCCGTGAATCTTCTCCCCGTTTACGCGGGATCGGGTTGTGGTCGGCGTTTCATACTCCTCTCTGATCCAGGGGTTGGGTTCGGCCGATCGCCGGCACGATGCAGGACTCCGGCGGTGCACGGTTTACGGTGCGCGGCGGGCCCGTTTGACCCCGCTCCCGATCAGGCCTGAGGCAACGATGGGAAGCGCTATCGTTGCGTCACAGAAGCACTGGACGCGGTGCGACTCCGGCGCCTCTTTGCCCCAGCTGATCGCCTCTTCGAACGTGCAGCCGGAGAGCCCGCCCCAGTGGGGTGCGTCGGTGGT
>DAFR01000071.1:23270-23817 GCA_002497965.1 Methanomicrobiaceae archaeon UBA436
ACCTGGGTCTGCTGGATGAAGTTCTTCGGGACGCCGCCACCGATATAGATCACACCGGTCTTTCTTGCGCCCTCGACCATGCGGGTGATCTCATCGGTGTCGGCGAGTTGATCGATGTCTATGTTGACACCGCGTCGACGTGCCATCACAAGCCCGATCCCGATGGACGAGTCGCAGAGGGCCGGGATGAATATCGGGACGCCGCATTCTGCAGAGGTGGCGATGAACGACTGTCCTTCAGGCCGGTTTTCGCGGAGCCAGTCCCCCAGACGGCGGGTGAACTCGCGTGATGAGCCCTGGAACGGGGCAATGCTCCCGGCGAACCTGGCAATCTCGGCGTCGACGCTCCGAAACTCCTCTTCGTAGGCGAAGACGTCGTATATGCGGTCGATCCCTTCCTCAAATAGCGCCGCGTCGTCCACATGTTGATGGCCAATGTAGTGCCGGACGCCCAGGTGTTCGCAGGTGTCGTGGAAGATGTTTGCACCCGTCGAGACTATGACGTCGACGTAGCGATGCCTGACGAGGTCGATGAGCACGTTCTGCA
>DAFR01000071.1:23881-28745 GCA_002497965.1 Methanomicrobiaceae archaeon UBA436
CCGAGTTTTCTACCCTGGAAGCCGGTCATGCTCATGGACTCAAGGAGGGCCGTTATATTGGTATTCGGTTTGACTGGCTGCGTTGGTTTCATGGAAGCATCCTGATACGGTTTCTGGCTGTATTGTATTAATGGTTGGTGCTCCGGGGGCCTGGAGGGGTTTTCACATTGCTGTCAGATGCGGGAGGAGGAGGTTTTCTCCCCGGGAAGAGGATATCCATGCAACACGCGAGAGACAGGGGCGGCAGGGGGAAGTTCCTCCCCCTGGCCCCGTCAGCGCATCCCCGGGTGGTGATTCTCCATCGATACACTCTCCGTGGGGCATCTGTCTGGTGTCTTCGTGAAACCATTCGGGAACTTCCATTCCTGTTCCGTGCACGGCCTCCGGGACTATCATCACTAAATACACGCTCCCCCTACCTTCTCCCCCCCGGGCGTCCTCCCTCGATACGGTGCCCGGGAGAGCACCTCCGGCGCATCGGTTGAGACCCCCACGAAAGATCCCGCTCGCCACCATCCCCGGAAGGTCTTCATAAGGCCTGTTGATCACGCTGCTTCGTGAAACTCCGGCCTTTTGTCCACGCGGGGCGACGTTGTTTCGCCGGGAAAAGGTAGTAAAAAAGTGGTGCCTGCCAGATCAGAGGGCGTGCACGAGAGAGTTCCGGGTGACGATACCCACGATCCTGCCGTTCTGCTTGACGGGTACGGAGCTGATGTTCTTCTTGAGCATCAGATCGATGACATCGGAGACGTCTGCATCCGCTTCCACCGTGATCAGCGGCGTGCTCATGATATCCCGCACCAGGAGGTTCCTGACCCTGTAGTCCTGGTGTGTTCCTTCCACGAGTTCTTTGAGCGCGTAGAACGCTCTTGCGACATCGGTCTCTGTGACTATGCCGATGACGGTATCCCCCTCCTCGACGATGAAACGCTCGATCCCATCATCAAGCATCCTGCGGCGGAGGTGGACGGCGCGTTCGTCCCCCTGGATGGTGTATACCGGTTCCATGACTTCCAGGATGCCTCCCGCCGGCCTGAGCACCTTCAGGAGGTCGCCCGCCGTCACCTGGCCGATGAGGCGGTGATCTGAGTCAAAGACCACGACAACCTTGTAGTGCTGGAGCAGCGGTACCAGAACGTCGATACCCTGGTCGGGATAGACGGAGGTGAAGCCTTCCTTGACGGTGTTTGCGACATGGATGGATGTGGCCTTCAGCGACTGAGTCTTCCTGCTCCCGAGCGACTCGGCGATTGCCGCACGGGATGTGGTACCGATGACCGTGCCATTGTTGGTCACGATGAGCGGGTCGACACCCTCATCGAGCATCTTATCGAGCGCTTCGCTGACAAAGGCAGACTTTGCGATGGTAACTGGTTTTGCCATCACATCTTTTACGAGTAACTGAAATTTCTCGCTCATTTTGCCACTTCCTTTATGATATCATCTCTCTTGAGCAGCCCCCGGATCTCGCCGCCCTCCACGACGGCAAGACTGTTGATCTCTTTTTCCAGCATCAGCCCGACCGCATCCTGCAGAGGTGCATCGGGAGCGACGGTGATGACCGGTCTGCTCATGACGTCTTCTGCAACCGCCGATACCTCAACGACGTACCTGTAACGTTTCTGCCCTGCCGGCTCGCTTCTCCGCAGGAGCTTAACCTCTTTTCTGGGTAGTTCCATCCGCTCGTTCAGGTAGTCGTAAAATGCGAGATTGGTCTCTGTAATTATGCCGGCAAGGCTCCCGTCGTCGTTGACAACAATAACCTTATCGTTTTTTGATTTCATCGTCTCGATGATATGATCAAGTGAGTGGTAGCGGTTGACCGTGACCGCTTCCCCCATTACCTCGCCGACCGTGGCTTTGAGCCCCCGCAGATACGCCGATCGCATGATATCCCGTTTGGTGACGATGCCTGCCACAGTCCCGTTTTCAACGACAGGAACCCCGGAAATGTTCTTATCCAGCATGATGGCCGCAATATCGCGGGTGCTGGTTTCAGGGGTTATGGTGATCGGGTCGGGCACCATCAGGACTTCGACAGGGATACTGTCGATCGGCCGCCGCCGCCAGATGGGCTCTGCCTGCCTGAGCCTGTAGGCGATATCCTTTTTGGTGATGATACCCCTGAGTTCCTCTCCCTCCATAACTGGCAGCCTGGATATGCGGTGCTTGAGCATAACGTTTCGCGCGTAGGCAACGTTATCGGTCGTTGTAACGACGTAGACCGGGGATGACATCAAATCAACAGCACGCATGCCTTCATCACTCCCTGGAAAATGCTTTTACCAGATCGTATTCGGTCACGAGTCCCACAAGATGCGAATCCTCGATGACAGGAAGCGCTCCCACCTGCCGGCGGAGCATCTCGAGAGCGACTTCATGTATGTTTTTATATGGTGTTGTTGTGTAGAGTTCGCCGGAGAGGAGGAGGCGCACCGGTGTGGCCATCACCTCGGCAGCGTCTCCTGTTGTCAGGTGCTCAAAGGCTTTACCCTCCCCCAGGTAGCGCATGATGTCTGTGGCGGTGACGATCCCGCAGAGGACATCATCTGTGACAACCGGGAGTCGCCGGAACCGGCACTTCACCATCTTCTCACAGACCTTGCTGATAGGGGTATCGGGTGTGGTTACACGGATTGAGGAGGTCATGATGTCCTCAACCCTGTAGCGCGAGTGCTCGGTTGCGAGAACCATCATCACGTCGCGCTCGGTCACGATGCCCTTCAACTCTCCGTCGTTGTCGGTGATGGGTATACCGCCTATTTTGCGGTTGACAATTATATCGACCGCATCGGCGATGCTCCCTGTAGCCGGCATGGTGACCGGGTGTTCTGTCATGATCTCGCGAAGTTCCTCGTTGACGGCGGCAAGGAAATTTCCGCCGTGTTTGACCTGGACGAGGTTATACTTGTCGCCGCCGCCCATGAGGTCTATGATATCGCTGCCGGTAACTATCCCCCGAAGGCGGTGCGTCCCGGCATCGACGATCGGCAGCCTCCGAAACCCTTCCCGGGTCATGATCTCCACCGCCTGGATGATAGTTGTGGTCTGGTGCGCAACTACAACGTCCCTGGTGGCAATTGCCATAATCTCGCCTTCGTGTTCGGCGATCCTGGTCTTGAAGTCGATCGGGCCGCGGTCGTGCTTGCCCGGCATCTTGAGGAGTCTGTCGGCTGGTCTCTTCTCTGAATTACTGCGGTTCGGTTGCATGATATCCCCTCCTTTCTGGAGTTATTTCCTGAAATAGGTTATTTAGCCCGGGTGTAACCCAGGATATCGTGACGGTCGATGACACCGATAAGCCTCTTCTTCTCGTCAGCGACCGGCAGCATGCTGACGTCGTGCTCGACCATCAGCCGGCCCGCCGTTGCGAGTGAATCGTCCGGTGTCACGGTGATAACGGGTGTTGTCATAACCCGCTCCACGGTGGTGTCTGCCTGGTTCTTTACGGATGTGCGCACATTGCCGGCGCGCAGGAGATCCCGGCGGGATATGATGCCGATGACCCTATCTTTATGTACCACCGGGAACGAGTTAAAGCCGCTCGCGACGATGAGGGTGTATATGCGGTGCACCGGGTCGCCGGGTGAGCAGGTGATGGGGTGATGCGACATGGCATCCTTTACCCTGCCGTCGTTGACGCGGTGAGAGAGGAGGACTGGAAAGATCTCTGAGAATAGCACCCCCCCCAGGTAGGCAGCGTCTTTATCGACGACAGCTGCGCTGTTTGTGCGGGCGTTCAGTATGGCGTTGCTGACATCTGTAAGCGGCGTGTCCGGGGTGACCTGCGCGGCCTCCCGGACAAACCCCTCGACAGTGATGTTTGACTTGGTGTCGACAACCCGCAGGACGTCGGAGATGTCGATGTAGCCCACCAGTTTGTCTCTGTCGTCCACTATGTAGACCTCGCGAAAGACATCGTCCCGGAGTATGCTGCGCGCTTTCGTGACATGGTCATCGTAGCGCAGCGCGGGTATCTCCACCATCAGGTCTGCGGCCACTATCATAGCAACTGCTCCTCCTCACGGCAGGCAGGACAGAGCATGAGGTTGTCGACACGTGATAGTGCGTCTGACATGTTGCCGCACCGGTCGCAGACGCCCATGGCATACACCTCTTCACGGTTAATTTCAATGAGATCGGCCAGCAGTTCGTTTACTTCTGTCGCGACGGTGAGGATGTCCCTCACGGTAACAATCCCGATGACCATCTGGTCTTCGACGACAGGGAGCCTGCGGACGCGATGCTTTACCATCATTGCCGCGGCATCCTCGACCAGTTTGTCGGCACCGATTGTGATCAGCGGGGTGCTCATGACCTCGCTTACGCGGACCTCACCTGGTTTCAGGTTCTTTGCAACAACCTTGCAGTTGATATCCTCCTCCGTAACTATCCCGGTGGGGAGGCTGTTTTGCAGTACAATGCAACTCCCGACCCCGGCGCGGCACATGGTCTGTGCCGCCCGGGCGACGGTCTCTCCCACATCAATGGTCGCTGGATGAGTCTGCATAACCTCCCTTAGAGGTATGCGTGTCTCGAAGCGGATGGCATTGCTATTGTTCATCATGGGATTCTCCTGATCTGGCCGCTATAATAAATAATTCTCCTGGTGCAAGTCTATCTAGGATCTGACAGTATAAAAGAATTCTCTTAACCGGCGTGGAGGTGATTGACATTAAAATCCCGCAAACGCGCTGGAAGGAACATATAACTATATTTATTTGTGAGTTCCACACCTCACTTAAGTACAGGCAAACCTGTCTACCTGAGGGAGCTTGATGGCGTTCTTTGTTAATACACGAAAAAAGATTTCACGGTTCTTGAAGGCGTTCTTCAGGAAGCGGACGAGTCGCATCGGGATCTA
>DAFR01000071.1:28908-30968 GCA_002497965.1 Methanomicrobiaceae archaeon UBA436
AACGAGTTCATGGAGTACGGTCTTGAGAAGGAGGAAGCGATCAAGCGGGCGCGGGAGGCTACGGAGGGCGTGGCCGAGGCGATGCACTGGCTTCGTGAGGATATTGACGGCGTTATCTATGTGCTTGATGCGACGCAGGACCCCTTCCAGCAGGTGAACATAATGCTTGTCGGGATAATCGAGAGCAGGAACCTCCCCGTCCTGATAGTCGCGAACAAGACCGATCTCCCGGATGCTTCCCCCGCGCGGATCAAGAGCGCGTTTCCCCAGCATCCTGTGATCCCGGTATCCGGTCTTGAGGGTACCAATGTTGAAGAACTCTACGAGAAGATGACGGAGTACTTCGGGTGATGGGGATGATACAGGGTGTACAGATTGACCTCATATCGGCAGAGCGCCTCGATAAGCTCACCATGATGGAGAAGATTCACCTGATCCTGGACGAGGTGATGGAGGGGAACATTGTTGTCCTGGAGAAGGGGCTTGCGCCTGAGGAGCAGAGCAAACTCATAGAGGTCACGATGCGTGAGATATCGCCGGATGGGTTTGCCGGGATCGAGATGGAGACCTATCCTGTCAAGGAGGCGCAGGGCGGATTTCTGGGAAAACTCTTCGGCGGGAGACGCCCGGAGGCCCGTTTGACGGTGATCGGGCCTGCAAACCAGCTCAAGACGCTCAGGAAGGATAAGGATCTCATCAGCGCCTGGGTTTCGTCGTCGAGGTGAAAGGCAACTTGCAGGTGAGATATGCCTCATAAGTGCACTCAATGCGGGCGGGAGTTTGAGGACGGTTCGACAAAGATACTGAAAGGGTGCCCAAGCTGCGGCGGAAAGAAGTTCCTTTACATCCGCGAGGCTGAACGTCACGAGGATGTGATGAAGGAGAAGACGCCGGCAGAGATGGCCGGTGAGAAGGGGGAGGAGGTTCTTGAGGTCAGGGATGATCGGCAGAAGAAGGAGATCGAGGTCTATGATCGGATCGAGAGCATCCGTATCCTTGGGCCGGGGTCGTACGAGTTGAATATCGAGAAACTGGCCAGGTCAGGTGAGGTGGTTCTCGGGCTGGAGAAGGAAGGGAAATATGTTGTGGATATCCTTTCTATGGCCAAAAAAAAGAAGTAGTGCGATACCGTTCGCCCAAAACTTTTTTCATATTTGCTCGTTGCTGAGTCTCTGAAACGCGGCTTGTATTGGTCGTTGTATCGTTTTTGTTGGGTGAAACGTGGATATTTATCATGGGGGTTGCGGTTTCAGCCCAACGTATAAATACCATTAGCCCCCCTGAATCTATAGAACATAATCCGACACTCGATGACTGATCCGGTGCGACGATTTCCTGCATGAGTTCGATGATACGCCTGTAGCAGCCTTTGGGTAGATCGCATCTTGCGATCCCTGCTCTCGTGCATCCTGTCCCCGATATTTCAGACCACATCCTGCATTGAAGAGTGTCACTCAGGAGGTGTCTTACGACTTCGAAATCTGATCTTCAAAATCCAGCCGCGAACACCAGAAACCCGATTTACATCACATCGCTTGATGAGGTTCCTGGTATCAGCCCGGAGGAGCGTGCCCGTCTTGCGGAGGTGACGGACGTCTTTGCGTTCCGTTCAAACGACTACTACCTCTCGCTGATAGACTGGAATGACCCGGCGGATCCCATCCGCAGGCTGGTCATACCGACGATCGAAGAACTTGAGCCCTGGGGTCGGCTTGACCCGTCATCGGAACAGAGTTACACCCGGGTGCCGGGGCTGCAGCACAAGTACCGGCAGACCGCTCTACTGCTTGTTAGCGATCTATGCGGGGGGTTCTGCCGCTACTGTTTCAGGAAGCGCCTCTTCATCGAGGATGCGCGTGAGGTGAACAGGGATGTCTCGGCGGGGATTGCCTACATCCGTGAACATCCCGAGATCACCAACGTCCTCTTGAGCGGCGGTGATCCCCTCATCCTGGAGACGGATAAACTCCGTGAGATCGTCCGTCAGGTCCGTGAGATCGATCATGTGCAGATCATACGGATAGGGACGAAGATGCCGGCATACAATCCTTGCAGGATCA
>DAFR01000071.1:30999-32081 GCA_002497965.1 Methanomicrobiaceae archaeon UBA436
CGGATCTACATCATGGCGCAGTTCAGCCATCCACGGGAACTGACCGACGCGGCGTGTACGGCGATCGCTCTCCTGAAGGAGGCCGGGGCGGTCATCATGAACCAGACGCCCCTGATCCGCGGGATCAATGACGACCCCGAGGTCCTTGCCGATCTCTTCGATAAACTCTCGTTTGTCGGGATCGTCCCCTACTACGTCTTCCAGTGCCGTCCAACGGTCGGGAACCGGCCGTTTGCGGTGCCGGTGGAGGAGTCTTACCGGATCTTTGAGCGGGCGCGGTCGCTCTGTTCGGGGCTTGCGAAGCAGGCCAGGTTTGTGATGTCGCACGCGACCGGAAAGATTGAGGTTCTGGGGATGACGGATGACTATACCTACTTCAAGTACAACCAGGCGGCAAAACCGGAGGATATCGGGCGGTTCATGGTCTACAGGAGCAACCCGGCGGCCTACTGGTTCGATGACTACACCGAACTGGTGGATGAGGGGAGGGTGAGAGAGCCGGAAGACTTTATGTAGGCCCCATGGCCGCATTGCTCGGTCCGGACTCTCTTTTTACGTGCCACCCCGAAAACCACTGCCGTTGATCGTCTATTCTGCGTGTCTCCTCTGGTGCAGAACACCTGCCGTCCCCCGGCTTTCCACGCTCACGCTCGCCGTCTGTGATTGGCGGGGGCGCGGAAAATTTGGGTTAGAGCGGGTAGTCTGCGGGGTCGGTGATGAGGTCGCTGAGGTTCCGGAAGGTGACCGTCGTTCCACCGCTGGTGACGAAGAATCCGTCGCGGGCTATGACAACACCTTCAAAGGATGCGCCGTTGAAGGTCACCCTCCCATTGGGGGCGATGAAGACACCGGTTACGCCGCTTCCTCCAAGTCCCGTGATGGTGATATCGCCGTCGTATGCGACGATGATCACGTTGTTTGCGGTGGGTTGCCAGGACGTAGAGGAGTAAGCCGGGGCAAACACCTTCATGTTGCTTGTCAGGGTTCCGCCCTGGATGTATCCTCTCTCCGTGTACCAGGTCTGGGGTTTTGTGGGCGGGATCTCCCAGTCCGGCATCTCGAATCCGGGCACGGTTGCCTGG
>DAFR01000071.1:32198-32737 GCA_002497965.1 Methanomicrobiaceae archaeon UBA436
CGGCGTCTTTCAGGTCGAAGTTGCCGTTGACGTAGACGGTGCCGTAGATGTTCCTTCCTCCTGACCATAGCCTGAGGTTGCCGTCGACGTAGATGGATCCCGGGTTTTGTGCCGACCCGAGGCTGGCGCTTCCGCCATCCAGGTTTACATCGCCGCCGATGTAGAGGTTCGAGACAGCGATTGAGGCTCCGCCGTTGAGGTCGTCTGTTCTCAGCCCGCCAGGGATTACTGCGGTTGCGCCGGGGCCGTTGATGGTGCTGCCTGCGAATTCGAGGGTGTCGCCGTAGATGAAGACGTTCTCGTCGACGATGAAGTCGAGGGAGCCCGCGGTTACATGGATGTAGTTCACTTTTGTAAGGCTGGCTGTGTCGCCGTGGGCGTTTGTGACGTTCAGCGTCACTGTGTAGTTGCCCGCGGCCGTGTATGTGTGCACCGGGTTCTGTGCCGTCGATGTGTTGCCGTCACCGAAGTTCCATGACCATGAGACAGGTTCTCCCGTGGAGGTATCGGTGAACGCGACCGCAAGCGGAGCCTGACCG
>DAFR01000071.1:32801-33477 GCA_002497965.1 Methanomicrobiaceae archaeon UBA436
GCGGTTCCTGGTACCTGTCCCTTCCAGCCTTCGGAGGCGTGGAGCAGGTATTCTCCCCCGGATAGGTCTGAGTAGACCATCAAAACCTCTGCTTTTTGCGGCCCGTTTGCTGCCTCAGGAGGGGTGTATGTGAGGATATCCCCGATGCTCCAGTTGGTCCAGTTCTCTCCTTCATCACCTTTGTAGAACGCTCGGTTATCCTGCACCACTGTCCCATTATCGATGTAGATCTGGAGTTGATCACGGGGTATCGTCTCCCCGCCATGGTGGCGGATGGCGACGCTTCCGCTGTCGCTGTAGTTGACGTCAAAGGTGACCGATGGGAGGACAGGGGCAGGCTGCTGGGAGAAGAGGGCTACGGCAAGGGCTCCAATGCCGAGCGCGATGACCGCTATGAGGAGGACCGCCGCCAGGGGTTCGGCGACCCCTCCCTCGCTCTCCACCGTGTATGGTTTGCGCAATCGTCTCATATCTGCTGCGTCGTCTCCCCTTGCAGCCATCAGGAGTAGCCTGTTATGCTATCCGCCGTTCCGAGGAAGTAGTTTGGATCGTTCTTTGAGATATCCAGGATCATAAGGGTCGGTTCAGCCGGCCTGACGTTGGTAAGGGTTATCGGTTGGTTCCAGGTGCCGTTTATGATCGGTGTGTTGTTGATGTATAACTCCGTCTGGAGACC
>DAFR01000020.1 GCA_002497965.1 Methanomicrobiaceae archaeon UBA436
CCGGCGCTCGGGAACTGGTTGATCAGCGCGGTCGCCGGACAGACCTCGGCAGTGCTTTCGGCGATCGGCTACCCGGTAAACTTTCAGGCCTGGAACATGCTGGAGCGCAACGGCTTCCAGACCGAGATAGTCCTCGCCTGCACCGGGATCCAGAGCATCGCGATCATGCTCGGCGTTGCCTGGGGCGTAAAGTCAACGCTGAAACAGAAGATAGCGGGCTTCTTCATCGTCTTCCCCACGATCTACATCCTCAACATACTCCGGAACGTCTTTGTGATCACGGCCTACACCGAGCAGTGGTTCCCATACCTTCCCGAGATCGCCAGCAACGGCGAGTTCGGCTACGAGANNAGAGTTTCTTCTGGGCGCACAACGTCATGGCAGAACTTGGGGCGCTTGTCGTGCTGGTGGTCCTGGCCTATGCCCTCTTCACCGTAATACCTCAACTGGCCACCCTCGCCAACGACCTCTATCTGCTTTATCGCGGCGAGTTGGAAAGGCTCCTCCGGCGGGGACCAGAAAAGACCGGGACGTGAAAGAATCCCGGCGGGGGTTATTGCCTGGTGCTTCTTGACCCCACTCCCTCGGTCTCCTTTCAACCCCCAACGTCTGCGCTACGGCAGGATGCTCCATTTGCCAGATATTAACGCCCGGAAAACAGGGGGAGCCGCTCAGGAATACCGCCGGTAGAGGTAGACGATCCGCTGGAGCGCGGAGAGGTTTGTGCAGACCGCGATCAGGATCACCGCCACCCAGAGAAAACCGGTCAGGCCGCCGATTAGCAAAACAAGGATTGTCTCTGGCCTGCCGAAGAAGCCGACCCCCTCCAGCGGATCCTCGATCTTTCCGGCGATCCGCTCAGAATAGCCGATCTCGGCATAAGCGACCGGTTTGATGAATGTGTTCAGCAGCGACCCTGCAAGCGCCAGCCCCACGACGCCAAAATCTGCGACCGCCGGAACGTCGAATATGTGGCTGACAATCGGGATGCCGGAGAAACCCACACCCAGTATGACTGCTGCGTCAACGTACTTATCGGCGATCCAGTCAAAGACAGCGCCGAACCTGCTCCCGGGATTGTTCCGCCGTGCGACGCTGCCGTCCACAAGGTCAAGGACGGCTGAGATAAGGAGGAAGAGGCTCCCCGCGGCGAAGTGGCGGCCGGCAAAAGCGATGGCGCACCCAAAACCGAAGAGCAACGAGAGCATCGAGATCTGGTTTGGTGTAAAGCCCAGCCGGATGCAAAACAACGCAATTGGCTCTGCGCATTTAACAAATTTCGGCCGCAGGGAGGTTATATTCATAGCATATCTAATCAGCAATGAAAGTGTTTAATCTTTGCTCTGCCGGATAGAGGCGCAACGCTTCAGCCAGAATACCCTTTCCGGGCGGGAATCACCAGATTCATAAACGCTCCCGCTAGATAATATCCCGGGAACGAGTCCAATGCCACAAGACGACAGGCCGCACGTGCTCATGATGTCGGAGATCACCGTCGACGGAAAGCTCACCCTGAAACGCGGGGCATCAAGCAAGATCCTCATGAAGTACATGGCCCCCGAGACTGAGGTTCTCCTCCACCGGACACGGGCAGAATGCGATGCAATCATGGTCGGGGCAAACACCATCAGGATAGACAACTCCTTCCTGACGGTCAGGCTGGTCGAGGGGAAGAACCCGCTCCGCGTCATCCCGACCAGCCGCGGAGAGATCCCGCCGGGTGCAAACATCCTGGGTCCAGATGCTCGAACACTTATCGTCGTCACTGAGGCCGCGCCGCCTGAGAACATCGCCCGGCTCCGGGATGCCGGTGTCGATGTCGTCGTCGCAGGAAAGAACCAGGTCGACCTCCCGCGACTGATGCAGATCCTGAAGCAAGACTACGGTGTTGACCGGATGATGATCGAGGGTGGGCCAACCCTGAACTGGTCGATGCTGCACCATCATCTTGTCGACGAGATACGCCTGATTCACCTCCCGTTTATCGTTGGCGGTGCCGACACCCCCTCGCTTGTCGGCGGCATGCACATCGAGACCGAGGAGGAGATGTTCCGGCTCTCCCTTAAACGTCACTACATGTGCGGTAGCAACCTGGTCACCGAGTGGGAAGTCCTCTACCGTCCCGATTCCAGAGAGTGAAGCGTGAAGACCCTCCTCTCCTAGCCTGCGCACTGCGTCTTCGCGCTCTGCTCTGCCCCTATATCATCAGATATGGCTCGGCTTTCATGTACTCCCGGCATACAGTCGTTGCGTAGTGACCGGGTGGGAGGCTGAACCGTAGCCGGACGTCGGTGGCAGAGACCTGTGCCTCCACGTCGCTCGACAGGCTTATAGCGCGTAGAGCCCCCGAGAACGCCGTCTCCACAAACCTGGAGGCACGCTCAAACTCCGCGGCGTCGATACCGCGCCTCTGCACCAGGTCGTGCATGATATCGTCCATCGGCCCGTACACTCTCACCGGTTCAGCACCCGGGATGAAGAGGGCTATCCGGCAGCGTCCGCGCCGGATCTGGATTCGGGCCGCCTGCTGGTTCCGTGCTGTGACAATATCCTCCCGACCATTTTCAAAGAGTAGACGGTCGCCAACCTCAGGTTCTGTGAGCGAGAGCCCGGCATCTATGCGGGCGGAGAGAGCGTGGTTGAAGAGGCAGGACTGGAACGCGCTCACAAAGAGTGAGAGGAGTTTCGGCGGGAGGACTCGGAGCGCGCCGGCGTAGTCTCCGGGGTTTGCTGCCAGGTGGTTTGCCATCGCCCGCTCGTATGTCATCCTGACGGGGAGGTCGGCAAGCGCCGCTCGTGCGTCCCCCGTCTCGAGAAACCGCGTCCTGGCCTGCTGCACCCCCTCTGGTTCCATCGGGTATGCCCGGCCGATGTATGCGGCAACAGCACCCTCATAATCTCCTTTGAGTATCCTCTCACCGACAACGTGGGTGACCGGCCGGATTACGCCGAACCGCTGCAACCCGTAGTAGTTTGGTATCCCGGCAGAGACCGCCTCCGTGACCGCCTGCACCCGTGCCGGAAGATCCTCTATGAGACACTCCCGAATCATGACCTCAAACCGGTTACCTGCAAGACCCCCGAGGCGGAGCGGGTGTTGCGACCGCCCCACGACCTCAAGCGATATATCCGGGATATTCACCCGCTCGATCGCGTCTAAAGAGACGTCGTAGATGGATATGAACTGGGTTGTCACCGCGTTCTTGTCCTTCGTTCCCGCCCATGAGATCCGGCGGTGGCTTATACCAAGACGTTTTGCAATCTCCTTGACCGCGCGCTGGAGTTCCCAGTTAATCTTGGTGAGCCTGCATATGAGGTAGGGTCCTTCCTGGTCGGGGATTGGAAGAGGGAGTTCCTCAACTACGAAGTCTGCGGGGGTTGAACGGAGTCGGCCGCGGATCCCGGGAGTATCCGAGGCGTAGTAGCGCATCCCGAGATCGCGTTCGAGGGGGTAGGTTGAGGGCATCATAGCAGCGGAAGGTCTCCGGTGATCCTGTCCAGGTCTTCGGAGCGGGCGGGTCCAAGACCGAGCGCTGTCACCGTCCCCGGCGGGATCTCGGTCATCCCGGCATCCTGGATGATCGATGCCGGGATGCCCGCACGCTCGGCAATCGTCTTGAGTTCAAAGAGGTCGCGCTCTGATGGCACCTTCAGCACCACCTTCTTCTGCCCCTCATCCAGCCAGGCTTTCTTCGTTATCTTATCGGCCTTCTCAAAGGCGCTCACGGCGGCGTGGGCGATCTGGGCGCACTTCTTGCCGCAGGTCATCTTGATGTCGGCACGCACAATCAGGCACTGTTTCCACTTGAACTCCCGTTCCTCAGGCATTCCGTAATATCTGGGCTATCATCCGTCAAATATACATCTGTGGGGGCGATACCCGCTCCGGGCCCCAGAGCCGATCCCCTTCAGCGTGTGTTTTTCAGGATCATCATCCCCCTCATAATGCCAGTTGCGGCAGCATCGCGTTGTGCAGGCAAAGATCCGGTCCGCAATATCACGCTCTGGAGGGGGAGTATACAAAAATTATGAGAGGAACCGTATTTTACGCCGCCACCCCTTCTACAGGCTTCTGTTATGGCAAATTATAAATAAACTGAAGGCCATAGGGACATCTCGAAAGAGGTGAACAATCATGGTAGACCGTGAAGAATTACTTACTGCATCCCGGCGGGAGATCTATGACAGTGTTCCGAAGATCGTCGTCGGGGTTGTTGTAGCGTTTCTCATCTGGCTCTTTGGTGTGCTGATCTTCCAGCCGCTTGCAAATATGCTCGGCGATCCGCTCATCTTTGGCCTGGTAGGGCTTGGAAGCCTGATCTCGGCGATAATCCTGATCGCACTCGTGCTGATCTTTATTGGCATCTTCAAGGAGGTCATTGACGTCACAAACGCACTGGCGGGGTATGCTGCCGCGGCTTATTCCCGAAAAGAGACATCCGACGAGAAACTGGAGCGTTACCAGCGGGCGTTCCGTGGCATCGCCTACGTGATCCTCGCCGTCATTCTATTTCTGTTCTTACTGCCGTTCATCGCGGGGATCATACCGGTTCTCGCGGGCATAGTGCTTGTCATCCTGGTTATCTGGGCAATCTTTATCCTCTTCCGGAGCGGAAGGCTT
>DAFR01000006.1:0-7055 GCA_002497965.1 Methanomicrobiaceae archaeon UBA436
GGTGGGGGTGGTCGATGAAAGGCCGTATTCCTGAAGACATGCAGAGACGGGGAAAAGTTCCTTTCCCCATCCAACACGCCCTACAAGGAAGAATGGCGGCTCCGTCTTCATCCCCGGCTCGAATATCCGGGACTTCCCGCTCCGCCCCCTCTTCATCCCCACAAGGTTAAATAAAGCGGATACGAAGGTTAAACCATGGATCCTCCCGATTGCATCATGGTCTTCTGCACGGCCCCGGCCGGCGAGGCTGAGAATCTCGCCGGGTCGCTCGTCGATGCCCGTCTTGCAGCCTGCGTGAACATTGTGGATGCCAGGTCGTGTTTCTGGTGGGAGGGGGCGGTATCCACAGAGGACGAGCGCCTCCTGATCATGAAGACACAGCACCGCCTCCTCGATCCCCTCATAGAGAGGATTCGCGGCCAGCACACCTACGACCTGCCTGAGATTATCGCCATCCCGATCATCGGCGGGTATGGCCCATACCTTAACTGGATACGGGAGGAGACAGGCTGATGGAGACCGTCCGCCGCACGGGGATCCAGGTGAACGGGGATGAGGTGTGCGAGGTCCAGGACAGTATCATCGTCGAAGGCCGTGTCCGGCTCTTCCTGAACGGAGAGTATCTTACAACCATTGTGGCAAGCCCTGAACGCCTCGAAGATCTCGGGGCGGGGTTTGTCGTCTGCGAGGGGCTGGCGGAGACGGTCGAGTCCGTCGAGGTCTCTGGCGGGGATGTCCATATAGCCGCACCGGTAAAGAGGGAGTTCCTGCTCGAGATGGAGTCGTCCGGCGGTTACCGGGTGCTTGGCGAGGCAAAGGAGGTGGATTCGACGATCACGATCACCGCTGACGGTGTCCGCGCGGTCACGGCAGCGATCGAGTCTGATGTCTGGCGACGGACCGGCGGCGTCCACTGTTCCGTCCTCTTCTGTGACGGCGACCTCGTCACCAGGGCCTGCGACGTTGGCAGGCACAACACCGTCGACAAGGTGGTGGGGTATGCGACCCTCCGGGGGCTGGACAGGTCGGGGTGCGTCCTCGGTTGCACGGGAAGGCAGCCTGCAGGAATGGTAGCAAAGGCGGCCAATGCAGGTATCCCGATCGTCGTCTCCCGGGCTGCATCTACCGATCGGGGTATACTGACGGCAGAGCGTGCAGGGATCACCCTGATAAGCTTCTCGCGGGGCGAGCGGTTCACCATCTACACACACCCTGAACGGATGCCAGAAGTTCTGAAAAAACTGGGGAGATCATGGTAGAAACTGGTAACCTGAAGAATGAGGCGCTGCTCCTGCTCGGGTGCCCGCAGGTGCCCGTCCAGACGAGTCTGGCGCTATACGCTGCACACAACCTGAGGAGACAGGGTTGCCGTCCGGTGATCGCCGGGACACCTGCGGCACGGAAACTGATGGAGGTGGCCGATCCCGGCCGTTGCTACATCGACGAGATGAACGACCTTGACAATATGATCGATGAGATAGCAGAGAAGCAACGGGATTTTAAACTCTGTTTCGTCTTCATCCACAATGATTCTGGGGTTGCATACGCCGGAACGATGGCGTATATCTCGAAAGCGCGGGTCTACGCGCTTATATTCGGGGAGCACGCAGAGGAACTCGCCGGCGAGATCGAGTTTCCCTGCGAGATTATCGCGGCGAAGGCGGTGCATAACCCAATGCCGCTGAAAAGAAGACTTGACGAGGTGATGCAATGGCCGGTTGTCTCGAAGCTATGAAACCCGAGGTCTTACTCTCCGGATCGTCTTTTAAAGAGGCGCGAGAGTTCATCCGGAAGAACGTTAAAGAGTATTACGAGGTTGAACCGGGTTACCGGATACTGGACGTCCACATCATCGGCGTGCCGCCGCTCTATGTCGGGATCGAGGGTGAAAACATTGTCTTCCCCTACACCAAACCCTGTCACGGAACTTTTGTGGTGAAGATACCCGGGAGCGACGAGATCGCACGGTTGCGGGAGAGGAAGAGAAAGTAACCCTCTTCCTCTGGATATTCTCCGCTTCCTCCGACCATCTGTGGCAGCGGCTTCCAGAGGGTTGCCGCCGCTCACTGCTCCACACGCACCGGGGCTCCGGTCACACCGTCAGCTCGAGGGCTGACATTTGCGCGAAGACCAAAATGGTTAAGTAAGACAATTTATCATTTCACCTCGTGAAACCTGCACCAGTATACATCCGGGCCGTCCAGGCCATTGTGGCGATCGGGATCTGCCTTGCAGCTGCAAAGATAGGATCGGCGTTTGCCATGACGGCGATTCCAACCTGGTATGCCTCCCTGATAAAACCGGAGCTGACCCCGCCGGCATGGGTCTTTGCTCCAGTCTGGACGGTGCTCTACGTCTTTATGGGCATTGCACTCTACCTGGTCTGGAGCAAGGGCTGGAAGCAGCGGGGTGTGCCGGTTGCGGTAGGGATCTTTGGTGTCCAGTTATTCCTGAACGTTCTCTGGTCTTATGCCTTCTTCGGGCTGCAGGCACCGTTCCTCGCGCTCACCGTGATCCTGCTCCTCTGGATTGCAATCCTGCTGGCAATAGTCGCCTTCTACCGGGTCTCGATCCCCGCAGCAGCGCTCCTTGTCCCCTATCTCATCTGGGTTGCCTTCGCGGCCTACCTCAACCACGGCATCTACATCCTCAACCCATGATGGTGGAGGTCATTTTTTCCCAATCTCGCGCCAGACGTGAATGAAACGCTGGATGGCTGTGTAGTGCCCCAGAGTACCGAATATGACCAGGAGCCACCCCAGGTAGTTCAAACCGCAGATCTCAACCGGAACCAGGACGGTGAGCGCTCCTGCAATGATGACCAGCAGCAGCCGGTCCGCCCGGCCAAGTATGCCGCCGTAAAACCTGCCGACCCCTACAGCCTGCGCCTGGGTGCCGAGATACGAGGACATCAGGACACCCGTCAACGCGAATACCCCTATCTGCCAGGGGGCAGCACCGCCGGCAAATATCCCGGTGATTATGAAGATATCAGCGTATCTGTCGATGACATGATCCAGGAAATCCCCGTGGGCTCCGGCGATCCCCATCTCACGTGCAAGCGCCCCGTCGAGCGCATCAAAAGCAGCGTTTAACGCGACCAGGATGGTGCCAGAGACCACTCCCCCAAGGTAGAACGCAATGCCGGCAAGCGCCGATACGATGAACGATCCCACCGTCAGGGCGTCCGGGGTTATGCCAGCCCTCCGCACCAGGTTTATCGCCGGCTGCATGATACGCTGGGCCTGCGGCCTGTACTGGTCGAGCGTCATAATCCGGTCTCCAGGTAGTCCGTCCAGTCGATCGATCCACAGGATGGCGGGAGTTCTCCGCTGATAAACCGCTCAACAAGCCCGGCACAGTCCTCGATGGAGAGATCGGTTGTATCCACCTCCAGGACGTGTTCAGCGGGGTGTTCATCGAGCGTCTCGATCAGGATCACATCGAGCGCCTCCGCCTCGACGTTCTCCGCGATCTTTGCCCGGGGATAACCCCGCACCTCAAGGCGTCTCCGCAGGACGTCAGGGCGGCACCGGAGCACCACCACAAGGTCGCAGGGGAGGAGATGGGCGAGATGCCCCTCGATTATCCCGTCAACGGGCTCGAACTCTGCCACCCAGCGATCGGTGTCAACCACCATCGTCTGGCGGGCGCGGTCCTCCTCCAGGATATAAGGTTGAACCGTATCAACAAGGTGAACGACCCCGTGCCCGCGCCGTTCGAGTTCGGCAGCAACGGAACTCTTCCCGGTTCCCGGCGTGCCGGTGAGCCCCACCATCATAGGTCGCGTATCGCCTCCATGAATAGAGCGTTTTCCCGGTCGTCACCGATGCTGACCCTTATGTAGTGGTCGCCGAGACCGGGGAAGGTGGTGCAGGACCGCACCAGAACACCCCGTGCCGCGAGACGCTCCACCGCCTCGTCGCCTGTGTATGGGGCAACATCGATCATGACAAAGTTTGCAGCCGACGGATACGCACCCGGGATCTCCTCGATGAACCGCCGCCTCCAGCGCAGGACATGCTCGCGGGTCTCGCGGACGCTCTCCTCCTCCGCGAGGGCGGCGGCGGCGGCGGCGGAAGAGACCGAGTTCAGCGCAAACGGTGTTGCCGCCCGATTGTAAAACGGTTCAAGCCATCCGGGCACAAAAGCGTAGCCCACCCGCAACCCCGCCAGGGCAAAGATCTTTGACATCGTCCGGCCGAGGACAAGGTTCTCGTGCCGGTGCATGAGCGGCAGGTAATCCATATCCGAGAACTCGATATAGGCGTTGTCCAGGAATAACAACCCCTCCAGCCCCTCCAGTATCTCCTCAACCGTTTCGAGCGCGACGGTGTTCCCTGTGGGGTTGTTCGGGGTGCAGAGGAACGCAAGTTTTGCGCCACCGCACGCCCTGATGAAGTCTGCCGGGTCGACCGAGAAGTCCTCTTTCCTCCGCTGGGCGTTCACCACGCGGGCACCGTGCGCGATGGCCGCAATCCCGTAGAAAGAAAAGGTCGGTGTGGAGATCACCACAGTCTCACCAGGCTCAACGACCGTTCGGATCAGCGTCTCGATGACGCCGTCCATCCCGGCGCCGGTGACAAACCGGTAATCACCGTGGTATCGGCGGAGAGCCTCAACGAAGACCGACGCCCGTTCATCCGGGTAGCGGTTAGCCTCCAGGAGTGCAGCGCACCCCGCCTCGATCACACTCTGAGATGGAGGCCGCGGATTCTCGTTGCTCGCAAGACGGGCAACCCTCTCGATTCCGTGCTCCCGCGCCACGTCCGCGGCCTTCTTCGCAAAGGAGTAGCCGCTCGCACCTGAGAAACACGCTCTAACCAAGCGCTGCATTGATGACCCCGACAGCCGTCTCGATCTCCTCATCCGTGATCACAAGCGGCGGGATCAGACGGAGGTTTCCATCGGCGGCGCAGTTGACAAGAACACCGTTCTCAGCGCAGGTCTGCTGCACCTCAGGACAGCGGTCACCGACCGAGATCCCGATCATCAGCCCGCGGCCACGCGGGTTGTGAGCGGCAAGCCCCTTCATGAACAACTCACCTTTCCGGGGTATGTCGGGGAGAACCTCCTCTATGACGCCGATCGTCGCGAGTCCCGCCGCGCAGGCAACCGGGCCCCCGGCAAAGGTGCTCCCGTGCTCACCCTTCCTGAACTCCAGCCCCTCGCGCGCAACGAGCGCCCCGATGGGAAACCCGCTTGCAAGCCCTTTTGCGATCGTGACGATATCAGGGGTGACACCGGTGTGCTGGAAGGCAAACCATCTCCCTGTCCGGCCCATACCGGTCTGCACCTCATCGACGATCATCAGCGCACCGAAATCATCACAGATCTCCCGGATACCCTGGAGGAAACCATCGGGAGGGATCAGGACACCCGCCTCCCCCTGGATTGATTCCACAAAGACCCCGGCGGTATCTTCATCGACCGCTTCCGCCAGGGCGTCAAGATCGCCATAGTCGACGAAGGTGCAGGGGGGCGAGAGAGGTTCGAACGGCTCCCTGATCGCGGGTTTGTGAGTGATGGCAAGCGATCCGCATGTCCTGCCATGGAACCCGTGGGTGAACGCAACAAACTTATTCCGGCCGGTCCGGATGCGTGCAAGCTTGATCGCACCCTCGTTCGCCTCTGCCCCGGAGTTTGAGAAGAACGCTTTTGCAAGCCCCGTGATCTCTACAAGCCGTTCAGCAAGTTCCGCCTGGTTTGGAACATAGTAGAGGTTTGAACAGTGGATCAGCTGCCTTGCCTGATCACAGATCGCCCTGACCACCTTCGGGTGGCAGTGACCTGTGCTGCAGACCGCAATTCCAGCCACACAATCGATATACTCCCGCCCCCGGTCATCCCAGACACGCGACCCCTCGCCCCGGACGATCTTGATGGTCCGGGAGAACGCGGGCATGTAGTAGCGTGCATCAAGTTCCCGTGAATCCAGCTCCATTCTCTCCACCTCACTCATACTCGATCGTTGCGGGTGGTTTCGGGGTGACGTCATAGACGACCCGTGAGACACCGGGGATCTCGGCTGTGATCCGCGTCATTATCCGAAAGAGGGTCTCGTAGGGGAGACGGAGTGGATCGGCGGTCATCCCATCCCTGGACTGGACCGCCCGGACAGCGACTATCCAGCCATGGAGCCGGACGTCCCCCTTGACACCTGTGCCAAGACCGATTAAAGCGGCAAAACACTGCCAGGGTCTGAACTCCTCCACCAGACACTCCTCGACTATGGCGTTTGCCTCCCGGACGATCTCGATCTTCTCTCTCGTCACCTCGCCAAGCACCCGGACAGCAAGCCCCGGCCCCGGGAAGGGCATCCGGTGCTGAATCTCCGCCGGGAGCCCGAGCGCGGCGGCGACCTCGCGCACTTCGTCCTTGTAGAGGTCTGCGAGCGGTTCGATGACACCCTTAAAATCGATGTTGAGAGGCATGCCACCCACGTTGTGGTGGCTCTTGATACCCCCCTCGCTCTCGATACGGTCAGGGTAGATCGTCCCCTGAAGGAGCATCGTCGCTCCCGTCCGTTTTGCCTCGCGCTCGAAAACCCTTATAAACTTCTCGCCGATGGCCTTACGCTTCCCCTCGGGGTCGGTCACACCCGCGAGCGCCTCGAAGAACTCGTCTGCGGCGTCCACCACACGGAGGTTTTTATCGGCAAAGAGCGAGCGTATCCGCTCGGTCTCACCCTTTCGCATTAGCCCGGTATCCACATATATCGGGATCAAGCGATCGCCTATCGCGCGTGCCCCGAGCGCCGCGCAGACCGACGAGTCCACACCGCCGGAGAGCGCCATCACAACCTTCTCACCGCCGGCAGCATCGCGTATCCCACTGACTGCCTGATCGATAAATTTCTCAACGTTCATCATTCTGCTCAGCCACCTGATTCTGGGTAGATTTATTCTTCTTGCATGCTTCTACAAACCCCACATACGGCGGGGAAGGGCGGGTCGGGCTCGACCTGAACTCGGGGTGGAACTGTGTCGCGAGGTAGAATGGGTGACCCGGGAGCTCGCAGACCTCCATCCGTTGCCCGCAGAAACCTGAGAACA
>DAFR01000006.1:7082-19078 GCA_002497965.1 Methanomicrobiaceae archaeon UBA436
CGGTGCCGCTCCACGATCGAAGTTTCGCCGTAGAGTCCGGCAACCATCGTCCCTTCTTTGAGCGTGACGTTGCAGTTCCCAAGGCGCATCGTGCCCCCAAGTTCACTGATCCCCTCCTGCTCCGGGAGGAGGGCGATGACATGCGTCCCTTCGTCTATCTCCTCGCTTGTAGCGTCCTCTATTCCAGCTACGTGCCGGGCATACTCGATCACGGCAAGCTGGAAACCGAGGCAGAGACCAAGGTAGGGTTTTTTGTTCTCGCGGGCGTAGCGGATCGCCTGGATCTTGCCCTCGATACCGCGCTTCCCAAAACCTCCGGGAACCAGTATGCCATCGATATCAGCGAGAGAACGGGGGTCGAACGCCTCCGCATCCAGCCACCGGATGTTCACCTCGGTGGAGAGAGCTCTTCCAGCGTGCTTGAGCGCCTCCTTGATGGACATGTAGACGTCCTCGATCCCGTACTTGCTTACTATGGCAACCGTCACCCGGTTGGTGTACTCCATAGAGACAACCCTGTACCAGGCCGGATCTGGCTGCCTGTTCTCCAGTCCAAGGTAGCTGCAGACGACATCCGCAAGCCCTTCTTTCTCAAGTTCCATTGGGATCTGGTAGATGTCAGGGACGTCCTTTGCGGAGATCACGGCCTTTGCCGGGACGTCGGTGAAGGCCGATATCTTCTTCTTTGTCTGTTGGCTGAGCACCTCTCTGCTCCTGCCAACGATGATGTCGGGCTGCAGCCCCAGTTCCCGGAGCGCCTTGACCGAGTGCTGTGTGGGTTTGGTCTTGTGGTCACCCATGGTGTCGACCGGGACCAGGGTGACGTGGACCAGGATCATATCCTCCCGGGCAAGCTCACCGTGCATCTGCCGTACGGCCTCTAAAAACGGCATGCTCTCGATATCACCCACAGTGCCGCCGACCTCCACCAGGCAGATCTCAGCCTTTCTGCCGCCGTCGATAGGCTCCTCGGCCGCACGCCTGATGCTCTGCTTGATCTCGTCTGTGATGTGAGGGATTATCTGGACGGTCGCGCCGAGGAAGTCGCCCCGCCGCTCCTTCTCGATGACGTTTCGGTAGACCTTGCCCGTCGTTATGTTGTGGATCGATTTCAGGTTGATGTCCAGGAACCGTTCATAGTTGCCGAGGTCGAGATCTACCTCCCCGCCGTCGGAGAGGACAAAGACCTCGCCGTGCTGGGCAGGGTTCATCGTGCCGGCATCGATGTTCAGGTATGGGTCAATCTTCACCGCCGTCACTTCGTAACCACGATTCTTCAAGATGCGGCCGATGGACGCCGTGGTTATACCTTTCCCGAGCCCGCTCATGACGCCGCCGGTTACAACGATATACTTCAAACTCTCGCTCCTCCCCCGATCGTTTCCAGATCTTCTCTCCTAGATATGTGTCCCGCGTATTGAGAATCTATTGTTCGGGAGATCCCGTGCGTCCCTCTCTCTGAAGGGAGGGCAGCGCTACCTCCCAATAACCGCATAAGATGTCGACGTCCGGGAGAGGAGCGTCCCGTCCTCACCGCTCGTTACCTCGCCATCTGCAAACGCCACCCGGCGGCCTTTGCGGATGACATCCCCGGTGGCGAAGATCGTCCCGGAATTGACACCCTTTATGAAACAGGTATGCTCGTCGATCGTGGCTATACGCTCACCCTCCTCAAGGAGGGTGTAGAGGGCAAGCGCGACCGCCTCGTCCGCAAGCGCCACGTAGACACCACCCTGGAGCCACCCGGCACCGTTCAGCATATCCGGTCTGACCTCCATCGAGAGGGAGGCATGCCCATCTCCAAAACCCTCAACCTCTATACCCATCATCTTGAAGAAGGGATTCGCATCCCTTCCAACCTCTTTTAACCTCTCGATGTAGCCCATGCTATCATACCCGCCTCCTTGAGGGTTTGGGATTACCAATGATAAGCATTATGAATACAGGTGCCCCTTGAGAAGGGGTCACGCAGATCGGCGTTATTCTGTCCTGCAGGGTGTCTACAGGCATTTATGCGATGAAAGGCAGATCAAGCCTCAAATTTCCTGCGTTTTAGCCCGGTGAGCATATGACAACAAATATCTCTTCCACCTTCCACCAGTAGATCCATGGAAAGAGCGTGGCAGCCAGAGGCCCTCCAGAACAGGAGACTCGAACAACTCAGGGCTACCATGGACGATTATATAGCGAAGAACATCGAGCAGATTGAGGGAAACCTCCCCGTCTTCTTCGGGCATGTCGCCGCCACGCTCGATCGCTCATTTCCCGACCTCGATGACAGAACCTACGACGATTTCATTGATGAAACAGGTTTTGCACTTCTTAACGCAAAGCGCGACCCCCCGACACCCGAGTTCCTGGAGAAGGTGCTGCGGCATGCCGTTGGGAACAAAAGAGAGCAGAAGGGGCGGGCAACGCTTGAGGTGATGGTGGCCCTCAACCTGATCGATATCGGCAGTTACTATCAGGCACTTGAATATCTTTCACGCCACAGGAACCATGACGTCCGCATCAACGCCGCAATAGCCTACTGCTACTACGCGCTCTCCCTGGCAAAGAACCAGAGTCCTGGTCCCCGCCCCGACGACATGGAACTTCAGGCTCGCGAGGAGATGCTGACGCTTGCCCTTGTTCGTCCCCCGCTCAGCCGTCTTGGGCCGCTCGATCGTAAGGAGAGCCGGCTGAACTCGGTATTCTGGTACATGCTTGACCTGGCGTTCACCTGGTTCCCGAGCGAACCGGCGTTCTACCGCATCGGCATCGCATGGACAAAACATGTGGGAGATGCTGAACGCCGACTGCAACTCCTGGACCGTGCCACCGAACATTTTGCAAACGACAGGTACTTCCTGACTGAGGCATTCAACACCAGTGTGGACCTGCGCAACGGGAGCGGTGCCGCATCCATAGTCAAACAGATGATGCAGCAGTTTCCAGACGACCACGAGCCGCTCTATTATGGGATGAAGCTGGCAATCCTTGGTGGAAAACCAGGTTCTTATGCAAGGTTTCGGAAACTGGCAATCCTGAAAGAGTTTCCCCGTCGCCTGCTCCTGCTGCTTGACACCGTGCTCGAGGTTATGTGCAATCACAGGACCGAAAGTCTTCTCTGCTTTGAGGAGGTGAAGAAGGCTTCGATGGCGCGCGATTACTACCTGACGGCGCTGGAATATATCCTCCGGGACTTCGTTGAAGGGGATGAAGAACGTGCAAAACGCGCCAGATCTACGTTTTTCTCAAGCGTTGACCAGTATTGTATGCAGACACTCAAGATCAGGATATAATGATGTGGTGTTATGATCAGTCTTTCGCGGGGCAGAAAGATGACAGGTGGATGGGGAGGGCGTGCCCCGGCGGACTTTATAGCCGGGTTGCACGATGGCCTGCTGAAGCGACGATCCTCAAACGTTGAGCAGAAAGGCGTAACGATGGATATATTTACTCCTGAGAGAAGAACATCCTGCAAGGCGTGCCTGAAGAGCCGAATATGCAGAGATCCAGCGGAGGTCCGGTTACGATGAGAGGGGAGAGAGGAGAGAACGATACCGTGGAAGCGTCGACGGCGAGAAGCGATGGCGATGAATCGCCAGAGCCGGGAAGAGAACTCTGCCTCTCGATCCTCCGCAAAGCCCCGGATGGGTTCGTTCTTCTGGACGGGAAAGGCAGGTACCGCTACATGAACCCGGCTTTTACCAGGATCACAGGGTATACCCTGGAGGATCTCCCCGATATCAGCACCTGGTTTGAGTGCGCCTACCCGAACCCGACATACAGGCAGAAGGTGCATGAACTCAGGCAGGAGCTCTTCAGCGGCAACTGCGACTCCATGGTTGTTACCATTGTCCGGAAAGACGGCAGGGTGCGCGAGATCGAGGCCCGCCGAACACCCATCGATGACGACTGTATCCTCCTCTCCGTAAGGGACGTCACCGAGCAGACCCTGATCGAGGAGAGCCTCCAGCAGACCGCGTCCGAACTGAGCGTGGTGATCGATTCTTTCCCGGATCTCTTCCTCAGGCTGAACGCTGACGGCACGATCCTGGACACAAAGGCCGGCCGACTGGTGGAGAGGCCGATGATCACCCGGACGCACCTGGGGCGACGGGTGCAGGACCTGCTACCCCCAGGAGCAAGCGAGGCGTTCCTGGGTGCACTGCGAGAGGCCGTCATGACCAACGCCCGCACCGCGCCTATCGAGTTCGAGTGCAGGGCGGAGGGGGAGACGCGCTGCTACGAAGCCAGGGTTGTGCCGCTCCATGACACGCACCTGATGGCCATAATCAGGGATATAACAGAGAGAAAGAGAGCCGAAGAGGAGCTGCAGCGTTACCGGGAGCACCTGGAGGAGGTTGTTGCCGAGCGAACCGCCGAACTCAGGCGGGCGAATGAGCAGCTCGAGCACCTCGTCTACTGCATAGAGGTGACCGAGCGCAAAGCCGCAGAGAGATGGCTGGATCGATCGGCTGAGAAGGGAACTATCGCGGTGGATGAACCCGAGAGTGTGAGGATCACCACCAACGAGACCGGGACGATCATCATCGCCGACCTGACAGCAGAACGTCTCTCTGGTTTCAGCAGGGATGAACTTGTCGGAAAAACGGTCTGGTCGCTCTTTTCCGGCGGTGGTGTGAGAGAGACCCTGAGCCGTGAGGTGCTGGAGGGCGGCAGATCCGCTGAATGCTCAGAAGGTGTGGCGCTCGTAAGAAAAGACGGGTCGAAAGAGGCGGTTCATATCTCCGCCGAACCCATCAAGAGTGCCGCTGGTGCTGTGATCGGCATGATCTGCACACTGCAGAAGGGCTGAGCGGACGTCAGAGCCTGAACCCGCAGGACTCCGGATGCACCGCTCCGGGGTCCTGGGGCGCCACGCCGACACCCACCTGGTCAGAGTAGAGCCCGAGCCCTTCGAGCGCTGAGAGACGTACCTTCTCCGGGGTGTTGTTGACCTCGCTAAGATGGGCAAGCATCGCCACCTGGATATGATCGGCCAGACGCTGGAGGCACCGGGCGGCATCAGGGTTTGAGAGATGGCCTCTCTTCGATCTTATCCGGTTCTTCAAGTATGGAGGGTATGGACCGTTCTCAAGCATATCGGGGCAGTGATTGCTCTCAAGCAGAACAGCGTCGCAGGTGGCGAGTCGATCAGAGATTGTGGTGGTGATGGTGCCGGTATCGGTGCAGCACCCGATACGGAGATCCCCTTCGGCGATGCAGAATCCACAGGGTTCCCTGGCATCGTGAGAAGTCGGGAAGGGCTCGATCGAGAAGTCGCCGAGGGAGAACCTCTCGCCGGAACGGCACCGCCGGAGATCCGCCATGGACGCTTCGGACTTCTCCAGGATAGCCTCCAGGGTGCCGCCGGTTGCATAGACCGGAACACCGAGCCTCCTTGAGAGGACGTCGAGACCGCGAACGTGGTCGATGTGCTCGTGCGTGACGAGTATGCCCTCGATGAGCGAGGCGTCCCCCCCGGCGGCATCAAGGCGCCGGAGCGTCTCTCGGGCGGATAGACCGGCGTCGATGAGCAGCGCACCCCGCTCCCCCTGAAGGCAGGCACAGTTGCCTTTGCTCCCGCTGGCAAGGATCGTCAGTTTCATCAGTTATGTTAAGGTTCTCTGGAGATAGGGGATAAAGGTATTTGAGGCCATCAAAACCGTTCCTCAAGGCCGGAGGGCCCGATCTGATGAACCTTTCCGGGAACGGATCCCTGGGAGATCTGTATCGCCGCAGACCGCTTTACCCCATCTGGATCTCGGAGGCCTGGTTTTCATGGAAAAAAGGTTAAGTCAGGATCAAGTTGGTGGCATCCAGCAGGGCTGCTCCAGTTGTCCTGGGCGCTGCAGCATCGCCGATTATATCCAGGCGTGGCACCTTTCCCAGGAGTTCGTAAAAAAGTTCCTGCCGGGGCGCCATGCTGCCAGCGACCACAATCGCATCCACGCTTTCCACCGTGGAGGTGGTTCCATAGTAAGGGTTGAGCAACGTGACAGTTTTGCCTTCGTAATTGGTGACCACCTGCATGGGTTCATTTCGAACCTGAAGTTTTCCCAGGCGCTGGAAAAGGGGTAACGAGATGGTCACATCGAGGTTCATTGCCATGGCAAAACCGGGTGTCACCCAGGTCACGCGTCTGCCCTGCGTGGCGAGCAATTCAACAACTCCCGCCCCTTCAATGGTCCCCCCGTAATCCAGCACCAGCACGTGATTACCCTTCACCCGTCCATCAAGAGCATCCAGAGTTGTAAAGACTCCGGATCTCGCATCGCTGCCGTTTATCCCGCCAGACACCATCTGCGAACCAGTGGCTATGATGACCCACTCAGGCCTCTCTGCCAGCACCTTTTCGGCATCAGCTGCCACACCTCTGTGCAGATCCACTTTGAGAGACCTGAGAGCGTACTCCTCATAGCGTGTAAGACCCTCAAACTCGGACCTGCCCGGTAAACGACTCTCCCATTTTATCCGTCCACCAATCTCCGCCTCCTTCTCAAAGAGCACAACCCGATGACCCTGCCTGGCGGCAATTTCAGCTGCTCTCATCCCGGCAGGTCCACCGCCAACGACCACCAACTTCCCGGGCTGCCGGGCTGACCGGGCCTGTTTTTCATGACCGTAGATCTCCTCAAAACCGGCAGCCGGGTTCACAACGCACATGACGGGCTTATCAGCCAGAAGGCGACTGAGACAGAAATTACAACCAATACAGGTCATGATACCTTCTTCTTCGCCGTTCTGAGCTTTTTCTGCCCAGAAAGGATCAGCGATCAACTGGCGCGTCATGCCGATCATATCGCAGGAGCCATCTGCCAGAGCAGCCTCCGCCTCTTCCGGACGGACAATCCGCCCATGACCGATCACCGGAACAGAAATGGCAGACTTCAGGCGCGCTACATCCGGCAGCAAAAAACCATGCTCAATTGGGGTGGGCGGGATCATCATCCATATCGACTCCCAGGTGCCTGAATCACTGGATATGTAATCAGCGATCCCGGTAAACATCCTGGCAAACTCGATGGCATCGTCAACCCCCAGACCATCTGGAAGATACTCATTGATGTCAAGACGTATCCCCAGTGGTCTGTCCCCTATGGCCTCACGGATGGCTTGCAGCACCTCCAGCACAATGCGTGCCCGATTTTCGGCCGAACCACCATATTCGTCGCTCCGGTGATTGGAATGGGGTGAGAGGAACTGGCGAAGCACGCCGTCATGTGCCACCTTGATCTCAACGCCATCGAATCCGGCCTCTATTAGATTGGCTGCGGAAACACCAAACCCTGCCACGATCTCATGGATCTGCGAGACCGTCATCGTCCAGGGGATCTCACCAATGGTCATGTCAGGCTGTGCTGATGGTGCCCATAATGGGCGGTGGGTCTCAATGCTGCGCGACTGGTTGCCGTAATGGGTAAGCTGACCAAAGACCCGGGCCCCAAACTCGTGAACAGCATCGGTGATCGCTGTCAGGCCTGGAATGCTCCTTTTATCGAAAGCATGAACCATGTGGGCATAACTCCCGGAAGGATGCACGCCCATGCTCGGGACAACAACAAGACCAACGCCGCCCATGGCACGCTCACGGTAATAGAAGACCTGTTTGCGTGTGGGCATATGGTCTTCCCCACCAAAGGCAGGTTCATGTGGCAGCATCACGATGCGGTTGCGGATCTCCACATTTCGAATCGTGATGGGCAAAAAAAGGTGTGGATACTTTTTTGAAGCCATTTTTAACCCCATTTTGTCAGATTGAGCGATATTGACCTGTAATCATATATATTCTTTATCCTTGATCCTGAGTTACCCACAATATCACAGGCGTGGTTCAGTTTTCCGGGGTCCTTCAGCTCCATCATCTACTGCCGCCCCCCCCCGGAGAGGAGCAGTCAGGGATGACACACCTCTTACCCACCGATGATTAACCTCAGACACCCGGACGTATCAACAGGTTTACCTCCGCGCATGAGAGGCTATAAAACCAATATCTTCAGGTCATACGCTGGTTTGATGAAACTCTACCGGGAGGGACCGGGGGGGCATGTACATCGCCACAGACCTGCAGATCGCCTGGTAAGGGGGCGGTTGGGTGAGGGTTGACGATGAAAGGCACTTTCACAGACGTATGAGGGGCAGGTGGGAAGTGGTCGACGAGAGACGTTTAAGATGAGGATGCAAGGCCATCGGTGAACTGGCCTGGTGGCCTTGCAAGAGGGAAGAAGGATTCTCCAAAACCCTCATCGGACTGAAGCGATAAGATCTTAATGGCGACTGTTATGGCCTGGCCGTTTACAACAACAGTTCTATGGCACTGGAGGAGGTGCGCCTGCAAGGATGGTTGTTGAGTTCACCATATGGTGGATCCTGCCGCTGATCCTGATCGGGTTCACCATCGGTCTGCTGGTGAGCGTCTTCGGCGGCGGTGGCGGTTTCTTCTACGTGCCTCTCCTGACACTCATCTTTCAGGTGCCGACGCAGTACGCCGTCGCCACCTCCCTTGCCTCGATCATCCCGACCACCATCCTCGGTTCTCTCGGCCATTACCGCCAGGGCAACCTGGACGTCCCCCTGGGTTTGATCTTTGGCGTTGGGGGGATCATCGGTGCGTTCTTCGGCGCCTTTGCATCGGGCATGATTCCTCCGCCACTCATGGGAAAACTCTTCGGCATCTTCATGATCGTGCTGAGCATTCCAATGCTTTTCAGCGCCCGGAGGAGGGCGGGTGCCGGCACCGGCGAGAGCCCTGCGGCCTCACGCCCCCTCACGGCAGTGAGGGCGGTCGAGGGCACGGTCTTTGGCATCGTTTCCGGCGCCATGGCAGGACTCTTCGGGGTTAGCGGAACGCCGCCAGTCATCGCTGGACTGTACCTCATGGGGCTGCCTGCTGTAAAAGTGGTTGGAACATCCATATTCGTCCTCCTCTTCAACGCCGTTGCAGGTCTGACCGGCCACCTCGCGATCGGGCAGGTTCACTGGGGGCTCACCCTCTTCCTTGCGGCGGGGGCAGCTACAGGGGCGTATCTTGGACCGCGATACCTGAGCAGGATAAAGACACCCGGGCTGGAGAGGTTCTACGGCCGATTCTTCACCGTGCTGGTCATCGCCCTTGGAATCGTCATGATTCTGGAATGAGGGAGAACGGCCAGCGATCCGGATGAGCAAATGAGAGCGGATTTATGCGGATGCTCCAGCCAAAAAGAAAAGCGGCCCACCCCGATCCGGCCCGGCTCGTGTGCACTGAATCTCATCTTACAGCAGGCAGGCAAAAATAAGCGTTCGCCCAACTCACAGACTCCGTTTATTGCGATCGCAGTCGCCTCATACCTCGAATGAAAAAGCACTCGCGACGGCACAGAGACGACTCCGTGAAAACACCTACCTCCGTTTTGTGGGCTGGAAGCAGATCGCGGCCAATGGACTCTAACTCCGGGATGCAGCAGAGGTTCTGGGCCGCGTCTTTCTGCAATTCCGAACTCTCTACCCCTACTGCAGGATCCTTGACCGACTCTGTCAGGCAAGGGTCACCGCGGATCTCTCGCAGCAGATCCAGACCCCGATAGAACCTCTCTTTGAACAATCTCTCAGTCAGCCTCCATGGTGGAGAAGAAGTGCGTACCAAGCCCTGCAAGCACTGCCGCACATGCAAAGATGACAAAGAGATCAAGGGCAAGCGGGAATGTCGAGATCCCAACCAGCGCCCCTCTCAGTCCGTCCACGCCATACGTGAAGGGGTTGAGGCATATGATGTATCCAAGCCACTTCGGCATGAGATCCAGCGGGAAGAGGGCGACAGACATGAAGAAGAGCGGCATCTGAAACAGCGACAGTATGGCCATGAAACCCTCCATCTCACCCAGTTTTGTGGCCAGTATCAGACCCAGCCCCATAAATGTGGCGCTGGTCAGAACCATGAACACGATCGAGAGTAAGACAATGGGCGAGTTCTGGAGATTGACCCCCATCAGAGTCGCGATCAGGAGGATGATGAGAGCCTGTCCTATGGATATGGTCATCGCCCCCGCCTGGCGGCCGAGCAGAATTGAGAACCGACTGACAGGAGCGACCATCACCTCTTTCAGGAAACCAAACTCCTTATCCCATACAACCGAGGCGCCGCCCATGAGAGAACTGAAGAGGATGGTCATCCCAATAATCCCCGGCGCCAGAAAATCGAGGAAATCCACTCCCGGCGGAAGCCCAAACATCTCGCTCCCGTTCGCCGATACCATGCTCAGAGGCAGGCCCAGGAATGCAAGGAAGAGAACTGGCATAAGTAGATTTGAAACAAGTCTTGCCTTCACCCTGAAGATCCTCTTCATCTCCCGCAGCCACATGATGTATATCGGCAGGGGATCTATCAGGCGGCTTGTCCTGGACCCCCCAGAAACCGTTATTTTCTCCATACCTTCATCTCCTTCTTCGCATCCTTGCTTTTCTTAGATCCTGCAAGCTCCCTTCTTCCTCACGCATCGTCTTACCCGTGTAGTACAGGAACACATCCTCCAGGCTTGGCCTGACCAGCTCAACCGACGTTATGGGTGTGCCGGTTTGGCTTGCAACAGTCAGGATCTGCGGTATCCGGCTCTCCCCGCCAATCACACTCAACCTGAGTTCTTGCCCGCCGTCTTCGATGGCCGTTACCCATTCCAACTCCCGGAGTGCATCAACAAACCTCCCGTTCCGGCGGTTTGCCGCCTCTACCAGGATCGTCTCACCCCCGACGACATCCTTCAGGTTCTGCGGGGTATCGATGGCCACGATCTTCCCGTGATCGATTATGCCCACACGGTCGCAGAGGTGGTCAGCCTCCTCGATGTAGTGTGTGGTTAGGAAGATGGTTATCTCCTCTTCTTCCCTGAGTTTGTTTATATAACTCCAGAGCCTCTTCCTGGCCTGCATATCCAGACCCACCGTGGGCTCGTCCAGGAATAACAACCGAGGATGGGTCATGAAACCCCGGGCCACCTCGAATCGCCTCTGGATCCCGGCAGAACAATCTTTGATTGGAATGTCCTCCCTGCCCCGGAGGTCTAGCAGGTCCAGAACCTCGTCGATCCTCTCTTCAATCATTTTTGAGGGCATATGGTACATGACAGCGTGGTATCTAAGGTTCTCTCTGCCTGTGAGGAACCTGTCGATCGAGGGGTCCTGAAACACAATCCCGATGCTTCTTCTCACCTCATCCATCTGGCGAACCACATCATATCCGCACACCCTGGCCTCTCCGGAGGTCGGGTTGAGGATAGTGGTGAGAATCTTTATGGTGGTGGATTTCCCGGCGCCGTTGGGACCGAGGAAACCGAATATCTCACCTCCCGAAACTGTGAAACCGATCTGATCGACGGCAACAAACTCACCAAACGTTTTTGTCAGACCCTCCACTTCAAGAACGTTCATCACTCCTCCTCCACCAGAGATCCCGCATACTGAAAGAAGACGTCCTCAAGACGGGGTTTACGCATCTTTATGGCTGTAATGATGAGGTCATGCCCCTGGGCAAGATCAGCGATCTCAGCCAGATTGATATTCTCGCGCTTAAGCCCGATCTCAATCTGACCGTTATTTTCACGGACGTTCTCAACCCAGGAGAGTCCTGAAAGCATCCTGATGAAATCTCGGGAAGAGCCCCCGCTGAGGGATAGCGAAACAACGCTCTTTCCGACAGAGGCTTTGAGTTCCTCTGGTGTGCCAATGGCCACGATCCTTCCCATGTTCATGATCGCTATCCTGTCGCAGAGGTACTCCGCCTCCTCGATGTAATGGGTGGCAAGCAGGACGGTCACCCCATGGTTGTGATTCAACCCCCTGACATGGTCCCACATGAACCTCCTCGTCTGGACGTCCACGCCCACCGTTGGTTCGTCCAGCAGGAGGACGCGGGGATGCGTGAGCATGCTCCTTGCTATCTCGAGTCGACGCTGCATCCCTCCCGAGTAATCCTTGACCGGTATGTCCGCCCTCTCCTCAAGACCCACCGCCCTTAAGACCTCGGCGATCCTCTT
>DAFR01000164.1:0-1737 GCA_002497965.1 Methanomicrobiaceae archaeon UBA436
GGGTGTGATACCGGAGAGCGAAGCAGGCGTGCTAAGACTAAAATTATCTCCTAACGCCATACATCCTGACAGATGGCATGGGGTGGTAGATATATCTGCACCCTCCAGGGGTTCGGTACAGGCTCCAGAGTAGGGCCAGCTGACATCAAAACAAGTTTACAGGGGGAGAGGAAAGTAAGTAGAACTGGTCTCACGCCACGTGAAGAAACTCGTTGACCAGTTCCCGGATCGCTTCTTTGTTCCCGTAAAGCCTCTCACTCAGCCCAAGGTCATCGAAGGCTTTCAGTGCGGCGATACGGCTATCGATCATTCCCGGCGGAAAAATGCCATATTTCTCGAAGATCGCCCGTTTCGCCTCAAGCGCCCCGGCAGACTCAACGCATGAGGCGGGGAGCTGCCGGAATTCCGCAAGCCGCTCCTTAAACGCCGGGCTGAAGATGTTCCCGCTGACATAAAGCCTCTCCGCAACCTCGAGCGCATCGGGCATCTCGATCCCGTGCAGCGACGCCACAATCAGACCGGCGACGGTAAGGTAGAGGTCGGCCGAACCGTCAGCAACGCGGTACTCGAAGGTCTGTTTTGAGGGACGGTCGCGGGCATGGCCTTTCTCAGCGGGGTTGGCGTCACGTGTCATGTCGTCGGCACCGATCCAGCCGAGGGGCACCCGGATCACGACCGAGCGGTTGCGGTCGCCCCAGCAGACCGTCGTAGGTGCTTCCTGGTGGGGGACGAGACGGAGATAGGAGAGGGGAATGGTGTTCCCGAACGCCGTCAGGGCATCGGATACGTCAAGAATTCCGGCGATCATCGTCCTGGCAAGCGGGCTTAACCTGCCCTCCTCGACCAGAAGGTTCCGGCCATCTTTCTCGACGAGCATGTGGAAATGCATCCCGCTACCGGCCTTGCCGACGGTGATCTTCGGGGCAAAACTGATCTCGACACCGTAGCGGTCCCCCAGCATCCGTAAAACCCATTTGGCAATGATCAGCTGCTCGACCGCCTGCTCCACCGGCATCGGCAGGAATTCGATCTCATGCTGCTCGTAGTAGGTGTCACCGTCGTAGAAGCATCCAACCTCCGAATGACCGTATTTTACCCTGCCCCCGGCACACGCTATCAACCGCATCGCCTCATCCCGCAGGTCAGCAAACTTGACAAAAGGCCCGGATGAGTGATAGCCCTTCTGATCGGTGGCGGGGTATAGGTCATCGCGCGGGCTGATGACATAGTACTCAAGCTCGCCCATGGTCATGAAGGTGTAGCCTGTGCGACGGGTGAACTCTTCGTTCGCCTTGCAAAGCACGTAGCCTGGCGAACTCTCCAGTGGTTTCCCATCAACATCGTAGAAAGAACAGAGGACCTCAAGCGTCGGCACTTCGGAAAACGGGCTCACGAACGCCGTGCGGTAGCGCGGGATCACGTAGAGGTCGCTGCTCCCCGCCTCAATAAAGGAGAAGAGGTTGCTGCCGTCGACGCGCTCACCCTCGGAGAGGATGGTATCGAGGTGGTCTCGCGAGGTGATTACGAAGTTGAGGGTCTTTAGTTTGCCATCCTCTGCGGCGTAGCGGAAGTTAACCATCTCAACGCCGTTTGCCTCACAAAAACAGATAATATCCTCTTTTGTAAACTCAGCCGGATCTTTCTTGAGAAAGCGTACCAGCCTGTTTGGGTTCATCAGGATCTCAGCATCTTTCATTCTTTTTTATCGTTGTATTTGACCGTATAAAAAGAAATATC
>DAFR01000164.1:1857-2963 GCA_002497965.1 Methanomicrobiaceae archaeon UBA436
GGGCGACCCTCAACCGGCGAGGACTCAACAATCCTCCGCTGGATGCGGTTTGAGGTCGGTAGAATCAACGACGGCGTGGTTGCGGAACGAAAACGTCTCGCCACCCTGCTCTCAGAGGAGAGACCATCGACCATCACAAAAGGAGGAGAGTATTACGAATTCGACCGCGACGTCCTTCTCCGACTGAAGGAAACCCTCCCGGCTGAACTGCAGCGGCGGCTCAGGCTTCCTGTCCTTTTCTACTTTGACTCAACCGTTCCTGACAGCCTCTTTCTTTCGGATGAGGCTGCGGTAGAGGCCCTCCAGCACCTGGGGGAGATCAGTTCGCTCCGGAGGATGCATGAGGGGCGGGTATGGATAGCAAAACCGCTTGTCTATCTCATGATGGGTCGGTATCCAACGGTAATACAGATCGTGATGAGGTAGCATCCAGTCTCCACAAAAAATGAAGATAAAGGATCCCCCGATGAGAGAACGCAGCCGGCCGGATCAGCCAGAACGGTTGACTGGCTGGCCTGGATCGCTCTTCTTCGTGGCTCCCCGCCGCAGCCGTTCGAATAACGGCAGGGTGATCTCGTCCATCTGCCGGTCGAAGTAGTCCACCCACTCTGCAACCAGTGCAAGGTGTCTCTTCTGTTCGGAGAGTCGCTCCTCCAGATCATCGATGGTTCTCCGGAGTTGAGCGGTCTCACTGGCCCTCTCCTGGCGTTCACGATCGAGTTCCTCAGAGAGGCGCGCGATCCGGCGCTCCTGCAGGGCAAGCGTATCCCGCATCACCCCGAGATCTATGACCACCTCGGCCGGGAGGGGGGCGGCGGCCGGCCCTGCCTCTTCTGCCGCCTCTTCTTCCGGCGCAGCCGGTCTCTTCCCGGACTTTAGCCTCTCTGTGATCTCATCCGGCGAAAGACCTTTTCCAGATAGTTCCGCAAGTTCCCTGACGATCTTGACCGCTCTCTGCGGAAACAGCCTGACCGGGCCTATCGTCCGGTAGGTAAAGAGACTCTCGTAGGTCTGAATGAGTCTCCGGACCTCCTGCTCCGTGAGACCGGTGAGGTGCGCGATGTCACCGATCTTGAGTTCCTTCTCGCTCATGATTGCCACCATCC
>DAFR01000074.1:0-6929 GCA_002497965.1 Methanomicrobiaceae archaeon UBA436
GCGATAGTAGTCTAGCGGCAGGACAGGGGCTTCCCAAGCCTCTAACCCGGGTTCGATCCCCGGCTATCGCATCCCTGTTTTGGTTTGATCGTTCTGGTGCGAGATGGCCCCGCATTTACGAGAGATCGCAGATTTTTTCATAATGGCAGCACTGAGAAAATCCAGAAAACCACGTTGTGCCCCCTCCCTGAAAAGGGGCGCCATTTTTGTGAGTACCCCCGCTTGGGAAAAAATGACCGGGTTTTTACCCCCGGCGACACCGTGTCGTGATCAGGATGACCAGCGCCGCCCCGGCCGCCGCCGCACCGAACCCGGGTGCGGTCGTCGTCGGCACCGGTTCTTCCGTCTCTTCTCCAGGCTCCGTGATCCCTGCCAGCCAGGCGGTGCTGTTGCCGGTGGAGATGAACTGGATCCCTGCCAGGACATAACCGCCGCCAGGAACGCTGGCGGCGGCATACACCCGGCTCCCGGGGAACGTCATCTTCCAGAGTATGGCCCCGTCAGCGTCCGTCCCGAAGACAAAACCCTCTCCACTCGCTGCGTTCGTACCTGCAACCACGTAGCCGCCGGAGGGCTGGATGCCAACAGCGTAACCGGTGAGCCCCTCCATCTTCCTAGCCCAGGCCTCATCTCCGTCCTGATCGACGAGCCCATACCAGTAGTTCCCGGAGTAGACAAACCCGCCGTCCGCGGTCTCCTCAAGATCGAAGATGACCGGAACCTGGTAGTTCCTCGACCACAGGGTGTTGCCGTCGGCATCGAGCCGGATGAGGAACCCGTCCCCCATATCGTAGGTGAAGGGCGATGACGTCCCCCCGACGAGGCAGCCGCCGTCAGAGGTCACAATCGCGGTGTTCACCGCGGTGCCCGGGAACGTCCTGTTCCAGATGGGCGTCCCGTTCCCGTCGGTCTTCAGCAGAGCCCCGGTCGTCTCGTTCTCCGAGCCCGCCGGGTTCCAGAGCCAGCCGGCGGCAAGATATCCGCCATCAGGCGTCTTTGCAACCGACGAGACCTTCATCCCCGGGAGAGCCTCCCGCCACTCCTCCTCACCCGCGGCGTCCAGCCTGATCAGGAACGAGGTGCCCTGGTATTCGGCCCCCCCATCCGTCTCGTTGATCGAGACGCTGTATACACCGGCGATGCACCCGCCGTCAGCAGCCGCAGCAACGGAGGCAGGCGCCATCCCGGGCAGCCTTTTCAACCAGACCTGGTTACCCGCCCCGTCGGTCTTTACAAGCATCACGTCCTCCTCCCCGCCGCTGGTTCTTGACAGGGTTGAACCGATGGCGATGAGACCTCCGTCTGCAGAGGGTGCAACGGCATCAAACTTGTTCTCATTCTCCAGCTTAAACGTCACGTTCCAGGCGACCTCTGGAGAGGCCGCAGTTGCGGAGACGACCCCCGCCGGCAGCACCACCGCAATGAACAGTGCTGCCAGGATCGCTTTCCTTCGCCAGAAGCCTTGAGGGTTTTCTGTCATGGAGATCCATGAAGGATGGGGCGGCACGCGCAAAAAGCGTAGTGGTTCGCCGCCGGCAATCCCTTAATGAACGTGGACTCGCAATACATTAGCACGTGCTGGCAACATTCGACGGAACCTGGGTGCACCTGAAGAGCGAAGGGCGCACGCTCTACGACCAGGGCGGTTATGGGAGACCTGAGAAAGACGGTCTTTGCCTCTCCCCCGAAGAAGCCCTCTACCTCATGGAGCGGAACAAGATCGAGGTGAAGGACCTCGACTTTGATGCCCTGTTTGGCCTCTTCGCCGACCGGCCAAACTTCATCCGCAGGTACATGGTCTACCGCGACATCCGTGAGCGAGGCTACGTGATTCAGCCTGGCCCCCACGATTTCCGCGTGTTTCGCCGCGGCCACAAGCCCGGGTCCGGTAAGTCGCGATACCTGGTCCGGGTTCTCTCGGAACGTGATCTCATCGATTTCGACCGCCTGGATCAGGATGTGCTTGCCGCGGTCAACATGCGAAAACAGTACCTCCTGGCGGTCGTCGATGACGAGGACGAACTGACCTACTACGAGGTACGGCTGCAGGACCTCCCTTCGGTCGGCGAACCGCCGGCCTGTGAGGCGCCTGTGGGGGCGAGGCTCCTTGGAACATACGCGCTTGCCCACCTGCCGCCGGGAAACCGGCTTGAGGAGGAGTGGTATGGCAAGAGGCTCGATGCCGAGCGCCTCCTCTTTCGCCCTGTCGAGTCGATCTACCTGATGCGCAGACGCTGTCTCGAAGTCCATCACGACGGCGGGCCGATGACCGCAGAGACCCTCCTTGACGCCGTTGCGGAGGTTGATATCGAGATCCGCGAGAAGGAGCGTGTCTTTTCCGACCTCCGGGACAAAGGCTACATCCCCAGGACCGGCTACAAGTTCGGCCACCACTTCCGTGTCTACTCCGGGAAGAAGAGCCACTCCGAGATGCTGGTCCACGCCGTTCCGGCAGGAACTTCCATGCCGATGAGTGCCGTCTCCCGCTCCGTCAGGCTCGCTCACAGCGTCAAAAAGAAGATGTTGTTTGCCTGCGTACATAACACCGGTATCAGGTACGTCGAATTTGGCAGAATAAAACTGTGAGCGTCATTACATGAATTCCGAGATAAACCCCTGGTCAAACAACCAGACCGTCGATCTGGATCGACTCTTCTCCGAGTTTGGTATCGAGCCTATTGGTGAGGTGGTACGAACCCTTCCAGAGATACCGCCGTTCATACGCCGCGGCATCGTCGTCGGGCATCGGGATTATAACCTGATCGCCGATGCCATCCGGAACAGAACCCCGTTTCATGTCCTTACCGGGTTCATGCCCTCCGGCCTCCCGCACCTCGGGCACCTGATGGTCATGAAAGAGGTTGTCTGGCACGTGCAGCAGGGCGGGACGGGCTACGTCGCCATCGCCGACCGGGAGGCGCACGCCGTCCGCGGCATACCCTGGGAGAAGTGCCGGGACTACGGGAGGGAGTACCTCAAGGCCCTCTACGCCCTCGGGTTCGAGGGCACGACCTACTACCAGAGCCAAAACGAGCGTTTGAAGGACCTGGCCTTCGAGGCGTCAACGCGGGTGAACTTCTCGGAACTCAATGCAATCTACGGGTTTGGCCCGGATACGTCGCTCTCTCACGCCATGAGCGTCATCACCCAGGTGGCCGACATCCTCTTCCCGCAGGTGGATGCCGGTCCGGCGCCCACGATCGTCCCGGTCGGCCTTGACCAGGATCCGCACCTCCGGCTAACCCGGGACGTGGCCTACAAACTCCGGATGTTCACGGTCGAGGACCGCGGCGAGTACATCAGCGTCCGGTCAAAGAACGCCTCTGAAGAGGCCATTGAGGCGGTTCATCGCGCGTTCCCGGGCTCGAAGAGGTATGCGGCTCACGTGGACATACCGGGTCTTGCGCAGAACCGGGTGGAGGAGACCGTCCGGAGGATCGAGATCGATCACGGCGGGTTCGGGTTCTACCTCCCCTCCTCGACCTACCACATCTTCATGCCCGGGCTCCAGGGTGGGAAGATGTCAAGCAGCGTGCCCGCGAGCCAGTTCGGGTTCTACGAGCCCGACTCCTCGGTAAAGAAGAAGGTCATGGCGGCACTTACAGGCGGGCGGATGACGCTTGAGGAGCAGAGGCGTCTTGGCGGCGATCCGGACTCCTGCCCGGTCTACCTCCTGAACCTCTTCCACATGCTTGATGACGATATCGAACTTGCCGACCTGCGCCGCCGCTGCGAGAGCGGCGAACTCACCTGCGGGCAGTGCAAGAAAGAGACGCTGGAACGCGTGCGGGCGTTCCTTGCGGATCTGCGGGATCGGATGGATGCGGTTGAGCACCTCGCCGAGGAGGTATGATACGGTGGAACTGACGCAGAACGAGAAGAAACTCCTGGTTGCCCTGGCCCCGCTCGGGTCGGCAGACGCGGCCGCTCTTGCGGAGAAGATGAACACCCGCCCGGAGGCGGTTGTGCAGTATGCGAACCTCGCCCGTGAGCGGGGGCTTGTCGAGGTTGAGAGAGACGTCACCCGGCGCTACCGGCCGACGGAGGAGGGGCTGGCCTATGTCGGGAAGGGTCTCCCCGAGCGGCAGTTGTTCGAGAGTTTCGGGGAGGCTATCCCTATGCGCGACCTCCAGAAACACCCGCTTGCAAAGATCGGGATCGGCTGGATGCGCAGGAAAGGCTGGATCACCATCCGCGAGGGTGTGGTGCATAAGACCGGCAACGCCCCGCCGGGCCCGGATGAGGCCGCGTTTGCCCGGCTTGGAGAGACAGGCGAGACCCCCGCTGATGAGGAGGGGGTTCTCGATCTCGTGAAACGCGGGCTTGTCCGGGAAGAGGAGGGGGTCACATACACCATATCGATAACACCCCGCGGCAGAGCCCTCCTGGCCGCCGGGCTCGACCTGCGTGAGGAGGTGGGGACGCTCACACGTGAGCAGATCATCTCCGGCGCCTGGGAGAGCCTCCCCCTCCGGCGCTACGATGTCACGAAACTGCCGCGACGCGTCTACCCGGGGAAGACCCACCCCTACCAGCGCCTCATCGACGAGATGCGCCGTGTCCTCTTTGATATGGGGTTTGCCGAGATGTCGGGCGGGATAGTCCAGAGTTCGTTCTGGAACTTTGACGCCCTCTTCCAGCCCCAGGACCACCCGGCCAGGGAGATGCAGGATACATTCTTCCTGGCCGAGCGCTGGCCTCTTCCCGAGGGTTACGAGCGCGTCCGCGAGATGCACGAGCACGGCGGCGATACCTCGTCCACCGGGTGGGGAGGGAGGTGGAGCGCCGAGAAGGCGCAGCAGTGTGTTCTGCGGACGCACACGACCAGCCTCTCGATCCAGCACCTGGCGGAGCACCGGGAACCCCCGGTCAAGGCGTTCTGCATCGGCCGGGTCTACCGGCGGGAGGCCATCGACCCCACCCACCTGGCGGAGTTTGAGCAACTTGAGGGTATAGTGATGGACGAGGGTGTCAACTTCCGTCATCTCCTGGGGTTCTTGAAGGAGTTCTACGCGAAGATGGGGTTTGACAGGGTCAGGTTCAGGCCGGGCTACTTCCCCTACACCGAACCGAGCGTGGAGCCTGAGGTCTATGTCGATGGTCTGGGCTGGGTGGAGCTTGGCGGAGCCGGGATCTTCCGTGAAGAGGTGACGGCGCCATTCGGGATCGAGCACCCGGTGCTTGCCTGGGGTCTCGGGATAAGCCGGGTGGCGATGCTGCGGCTCGGGCTGCGGGACCTCCGGCACCTCTACAGGAGCGATGTTGAGTGGATCCGGGAGACGCCCATCTACGGCGGGGGGCGGTGAGAGTGGCGATCATAACGCTTCCCTACAGGTATCTGGAACGGCTGACCGGGGTTGACCGGGAGACGATCATCGAGCGCCTCCCGATGATCGGTGCCGATATCGAGCGGGTCGAGGAGGATCACGTGGATGTTGAGTTCTTCCCCGACCGGCCTGATCTCTACTCGCCGGAGGGTGTCGCCCGGGCGATGAGGGGGTTCCTCGGGATAGAGGTAGGGCTGCCGGTCTACAGCGTCCGCCCATCGGGTATAACCTTCTCGGTGGATCCGGGGCTTGCCGATATCCGGCCGTGCCTGGGCTCAGCGGTGATCCGGAACGTCAACCTCGATGAAGAGTCAATCGAGTCGCTTATGGGGCTCCAGGAGGCCCTCCACTGGGCGGTCGGCCGCGGCCGAGGCAAGGTGGCGATAGGCGTCCACGACCTTGACGCTGTCAGGCCGCCATTCCACTACATCGCCTCGCCCCGGGATCGGTCGTTTGTCCCGCTGGACTTTGAGAGGGAGATGACGATGGAGGAGATCCTGGTCGACCACCCGAAGGGCCGGGATTACGCTCACCTGGTGGAGAACTTCCCGAAATTCCCGCTGATCGTCGATGCCGATGACCAGGTGCTCTCGTTTCCGCCGATCATCAACGGCGAGGTTACGCGGGTCACGGCGGCGACGAAGAACATTCTTCTCGACTGCACCGGTACCGACCGGAAAGCGGTGATGACGGCGGTAAACATCATCTGCACGGCGCTAGGGGAGGCGGGGGCGAGCATCGAGTCGGTCAACGTGGATGGGGAGGAGATGCCCACCCTTGCACCGGCGGAAAGGCTGGTCTTTGTTGAGGACTGTTCTTCTCTCCTCGGGATCCCTCTCACACCGGGAGAGATGGCGCGGCTGCTTGGCCGGATGAGGTTTGGCGCTGAACCTGCGGACGATTCACGGGTCCTGGTCCGGATCCCCTGTTACCGGGCGGACATCCTCCACGACTGGGATGTATTTGAGGATGTGGCAATCGCCTACGGGTTTGAGAACTTCGAGGCCACCCTGCCGGCGGTCTCAACCATCGCTGCGGAGCACCCGGTCACGACGATAGAGAGGGCGGTTCGGTCGGTGATGACGGGGCTTGGCTACATAGAGATGATACCGTTCACCCTCACGAACGAGAGGGTGCTGTATACGAACATGCAGCGGTCTCCATCGCCGGGGACGGTGAGGCTGCTCCACCCGATCAGCGAGGAGCAGACGGTGGTGCGAACCGACCTGCTGCCGCTGTTGATGGAGGCTCTGTTTGCAAACAAGCATCGTGACCTGCCGCAGCGGTTATTCGCGGTGGGCGATGTGGTGGAGGACTGCCTGACCTACCAGAAGGTGGCGGCGGTCAGCATCCACCCGGCGGCAGACTTCTCGGAGGCGTACGCGGCTGCGGACGTCCTGTGCCGGGAGGTCTCGATCGGCTACAGTGTCAGGGAGTCGGCCGACCCGGCGTTCATCGAGGGGCGCCGCGGGGATATAGTTCTCGATGGAAGGGTTGTGGGGGTGTTCGGGGAGATCCACCCGGCTGTGCTGCGGGCGTTCGATCTCGAGCACCCGGTTGCGGCGCTGGCGCTCGATCTCAGAGCCGTACCGGGATACCCCG
>DAFR01000074.1:6949-9424 GCA_002497965.1 Methanomicrobiaceae archaeon UBA436
CGCCGTAGTGGAAGACGCTTGCCGCCAGGCAGGCGTCGGCCTTTCCTTCTGTGAACCCTTTGTAGAAGTGTTCGAGCGATCCCACGCCGCCGCTTGCGACGACCGGGATCCCGACCGATTCCGAGACGGCGCGGGTGATTGGGATATCAAACCCCTCCCGGGTGCCGTCGGTCTCCATGCTTGTGAGCAGGATCTCGCCGGCGCCGCGCTCTTCGGCCTCCATCGCCCATTTGACGGCGTCAAGCCCTGTGGGTCTGCTGCCGCCGTGGGTCACGACCTCGTACCAGCACTCCCGGCCGTCGGCGAGGGTGATCGGCGTCCTGCCGGGGGCCATATCGTAGTTGCGCCGGACGTCTATCGCGACGACGATGCACTGGGTGCCGAACCTCCCGGCGCCCTTTGTGATGAGGTCGGGGTCTTTGACTGCGCTTGAGTTGATGCTCACCTTGTCGGCGCCAGCCCGGAGGATCTGTTTCATGTCTTCGATGCTCCGGATGCCGCCGCCGACGGTGAGGGGGAGGAAGAGGTGGTCCGCCGCCCGCTGCACCACATCGATGATGGTGCCCCGGTCCTCGCGGGTGGCGGTGATGTCGAGGAAGACCACCTCGTCGGCGCCCTGCTCGTTGTAGCGCCGGGCGAGTTCCACGGGGTCGCCCGCATCCTGCAGCCCGACGAAGTGCGTGCCCTTGACGACCCGTCCATCTTTGAGGTCGAGGCAGGGGATGATCCGCTTCGTTAAAACCATGGGTACTGGTTATTTAGCGTGAGTTGATGATGGTTTTGTTCGGCGAGGGTGATCGATGGCAGACGTTCCGGGCGGCATGGCTATACAGGGGCGATTCTCCATCGATACCGTGCCACGGGGGACGAGCAGATCTCTGCCGTCAATGTGAACCCCCTCCCTGGAGACGGCCATCGAGTCAATCGCCAGACACTCGCCAGCCCCCTCTTGAGCGGCCGGGAGGTGAGGGTGGCTTGCCGAGACGGGTTGGGGCGATCCATCATGGATACGGCGGGCGGGGAGGACAACTCTGGCGTCACGCTGAACACCCCCCTCTGCACGGCTTCCAGGCCCATCGCCACCCCCCGTCTGCCTCCCTCACCCTGCACCCCCCTTCCCTGCTGCTGTAGCCCTCCCCGTCAATAACTCCCCTACGTTTAAGTTCTCCGGGAGAATACTTTTAGAGACAAACCGGAGGAGCATCCGGCGGGATTAACCGGTCTGGTGGTTTTTATGGAGTCTGGAGATCTTAAGATAGCATGGGCGCGGCAGTACATGCCGGTACTCTCGTCCATCCGGAACCGTTTCGTTGAGGAAAAGCCGTTCTCCGGCATTACAATCGGGATGGCGCTGCACGTCGAGGCAAAGACCGCGGTGCTTGTCGAGACGCTGGCGGCAGGCGGCGCCGAGGTGCACATCACCGGGTGCAACCCCCTCTCAACCCAGGACGATGTCTCCGCCGCGCTCAACACCCGCGAGGGGATCCATTCCTACGCCCGCCGGGGCGCCGGGGTGGACGACTACTACGCGGCCATCGACCGGGTGCTCGACGCACGGCCGGCGATCACCATCGACGACGGCATGGACCTCATCCATCGCCTCCACACGGAACGCCGGGAGGTGCTGGAGACGGTCATCGGCGGCTGCGAGGAGACCACGACCGGCATCCACAGGCTTCGCGCGATGGCGCGGGATGGAGCGCTCAGGTTCCCGGTCATCGCCGTCAACGACACCCCCATGAAACGTTTCTTCGACAACGTCCACGGCACCGGCGAGAGTTCGCTTGCATCGATCATGATCACCACAAACGTCCTCATCGCCGGCAAACGTCTCGTCGTCGCGGGATACGGTTACTGCGGCCGGGGACTTGCTCAGAAGGCCAGGAGCCTTGGCGCCAGGGTCATCGTGACCGAGGTCGATCCCCGGCGGGCGCTCCAGGCGCACATGGACGGGTTTGACGTCATGACGATGGACCAGGCAGCGCCGCTCGGCGACCTCTTCATCACCACCACAGGGAACAGAAGCATCATAACGGAACGCCACTTCCCGAAGATGAAGGACGGTGCAATCCTTGCAAACGCCGGGCATTTCAACGTGGAGATCGATCTCGACTGGCTCGCCTCGCACGCCGACTCCACCGTCCGCCGCGACGGGATCGATACCTACCTCCTGGACGGAAAGGCGGTTCACGTCCTCGCCGAGGGCAGGCTCGTGAACCTCGCCACCCCCAAGGGCATGGGCCACCCCATCGAGGTGATGGACCTCAGTTTCGCCGTCCAGGCTCTCTCCGCCCGCTACATCGCGAAGCACGGCCGCGAACTCAAACCCGGGGTTCACGACGTCCCATCAGAGATCGACGAGGAGGTGGCGCGACTGAAACTCGATGCTCTCGGTCTCTCTATCGACCGGCTGACACCCGAACAGGAGGCCTACATGAACTCCTGGACGATCGGGACGTGACCCGGTCTTTCGAC
>DAFR01000074.1:9515-11369 GCA_002497965.1 Methanomicrobiaceae archaeon UBA436
TCGACCGGGTCAAAGAACCCGTCTCTCAGATCATCGCAAGGGTGCGGGCGGAAGGCGACGCCGCTCTCCTCGACCTGACGAAGAAGTTTGACGGCATCGACCTCGAGGAGATCGCCGTACCGAAAGAGGAACTGGAGGCGGCCTACGACCGCGTGGATGCCCGGCTGGTTGAGAGCCTGGTTGAGGCAGAGGCGCGCATAAGCGCGTTTCACGAGTTGCAGCGCGGACGCGACCTCTGGCTCCAGGAGATGGAGCCCGGGATCACCCTGGGCGTCAGGACGACGCCCCTCTCCCGTGTGGGGGCATACGTCCCCGGCGGGCGGGCGGCATACCCCTCAACCGCCCTTATGTGCACCGTCCCGGCAAAGGTCGCCGGCGTCTCTGAGATCTGCTGCTGCACCCCGCCTCCGGTCAGCCCGATAACCCTGGTCGCCCTCGACATAGCCGGGGTGGACGAGGTCTACCGTATCGGCGGCGCCCAGGCCATCGCGGCGATGGCAATCGGGACAGAGACCGTCCCCCGGGTGGAGAAGATCGTCGGCCCCGGGAACGTCTACGTCACCGCCGCGAAGATGCTCCTCCGGGACGAGGTAGAGATCGACTTCCCGGCAGGCCCAAGCGAGATCGCCGTCCTCGCCGACGAAACGGCCAACCCGACCTTCATCGCCGCCGATATCCTGGCCCAGGCCGAGCACGACCCCAACGCCGCCTGCGTCCTCGTGACCACCCGCCCCGGTCTCGCCGATGCCGTCGGCGCCGAAGTGGAGCGGATGGTTGCCGGGTCAGAACGCCGCGAGATCATCATGAAAGCGCTTGGGAACTCGGGTTATGTCCTGGTATCAGACCTCGACGAGGGCGTGGCGACGATCGATGCGATCGCTCCCGAGCACCTCTCGATCCAGGTCTCCGACCCGCTTGCGGTCTTAAACCGCGTCAGGAACGCCGGGTCTATCTTTGTCGGGCCATACGCCGCTGTGGCCTGCGGCGATTACGCCTCCGGCACAAACCACGTCCTCCCCACAGCGGGCTACGCCGCCATATACTCCGGGCTCGATCTCAACCACTTCTGCCGGCGGTCGACCGTCCAGGTTATCAGCCGCGAGGGGCTTTTAGCCATCGCCGACGTCGTGGAGACGATCGCCGATGCCGAAGGGCTCCACGCCCACGCCGAATCGGTGCGGGTTCGAAGGAAGGGGTGAGCGGAGGTCTCTCTTTGAGGGGCGATTCCACTCCATGACCGGTTTTTGCCGGTTCTGCATGTATTTTATCTCTGTGTGGTGAGGTGATCCCCATGCCGGACGAGAAGCGGAAGGCGGAACTGAAGGTCACCGGGATGCAGTGTGCATCCTGCGCCCTCAACGTGGAGCGTGCTCTCACGGCCAGGGAGGGCGTCCATGATGCCCGTGTCAACCTGGCCACCGGGACCGCCAGCGTCGACTACGACCCCGCAAAGACCACAATCGCCGATATCGAGCAGGCGGTCACCGATGCCGGTTACGGCGTCCTGAAGAGCACCGCCACCGTCAGGATCGGCGGGATGGTCTGTGCCTCCTGCGCCAGCGTTGTTGAGGCCTCGCTCACCGGTCTCGAGGGCGTCTACGACGCCCGGGTCAACCTCGCCGCCGAGAACGCTTATATCGTCTACAACCCGGAACTGGTCACGACCGCTGATATCCGCGCCGCCATCGAGGATGCCGGTTACACCTATCTGGGGCTCGAGGAGGAGATCCCCGCGGATATCGAGGAGAAGATGCGCGAGGAAGACCTCCGCGAGAAGTTCCGGCGGTTCACCATCGGGTTTGCGGTGAGCGTTCCGCTGTTTGTAATCATGCTCCTCGGCATACCCGGTATGCT
>DAFR01000074.1:11439-15429 GCA_002497965.1 Methanomicrobiaceae archaeon UBA436
CGGCGCTCCGTCACCGGGCGCTGACGATGGACGTTATGTACGCCATGGGCATCGGTGTCGCCTACGGTGCAAGCATACTCGGGACTTTTGAGGTTCTCCTCACCCCGGAGTTCGCCTTCTACGACACCGCCGTTATGCTGGCCTCGTTCCTGATGCTCGGCCGATACCTCGAGGCCCGGGCAAAGGGGAAGACGTCTGATGCCATCAGGAGCCTTGTAGGCCTGCGGCCCAAGACCGCGACGGTCATCCGGGACGGCCGGGAGGTCGAGGTCCCGGTCGAGGCGGTGGTCCCCGGCGACATCATCATTGTCCGGCCTGGGGAGAAGGTGCCGGTGGACGGGGTGGTCGTTGGCGGGGAGAGTTCAGTCGATGAGTCGATGATCACCGGTGAACCCATACCGGTCGAGAAGCGGGAGGGCGACGCGGTCGTCGGCGGAACCCTGAACGTGAACGGCGTCCTCCGCATCCGCGCTGAGCGGGTGGGGAAGGAGATGGTCCTTGCACAGATCATCAGGCTTGTTCGGGAGGCCCAGGGCTCAAAACCGTCTGTTGAGCGGATCGCCGACGTCGCGGTCTCCTACTTCATCCCGGCCGTTCTTGCAGTCGCCACTGCCGCGTTCCTTGTCTGGTACCTCGTCCTCGACGCCTCTCTCCTCTTCTCTCTCACGGTGCTGATCTCCGTCCTGGTGGTTGCCTGCCCCTGTGCGCTCGGTCTTGCCACCCCGACCGCTGTGACCGTCGGGATCGGCCGGGGCGCAGAACTCGGGCTCCTCATCAGGAACGGTGAGGCGCTCGAGGTCTCGGAGAAGTTGACCACGGTCGTCTTTGACAAGACCGGGACGCTCACCCGCGGGAAACCGGACGTCACCGATATCGTCCCGTTAGGGGTTGCGGAGGAGAGGCTTCTATCGATTGCCGCGGCGGTCGAGTCAAACTCGCAGCACCCGCTCGCAACGGCGATCGTGCGCCGGGCGGAGAGCGCGGGTCTTGACCTTCCACCATCGGAGCGGTTCACGACATTCGGCGGCCTGGGTGTGAGCGCCCTTGTGGAGGGCGCGGAGGTGCTGATCGGGAACCCGCCCTTCCTCACCGAGCGCGGCGTCACCCTCCCGCCGGAGGCGGCGGAGAGGATCGCCGCCCTCCAGGACGAGGGGAAGACTGTGGTCCTCGTCGCCGTCGGCGGAACGCTTGCAGGGGTCATCGGCATCGCCGACACCCTCAAACCGACGGCAAAGAGCGCTGTTTCAGAACTGAAGAGGATGGGGCTTGCCGTGATGATGCTCACCGGCGACAACGAGCGGACAGCAACCGCGATCGCCCGGGAGGTCGGGATAGAGAACCTACGTGCCGGGTTGATGCCGCAGGAGAAGGTCGAGGAGGTCCGCGCCCTCCAGCAGCGGGGCGAGGTTGTTGCCTTCGTCGGCGACGGGATCAACGACGCCCCCGCGCTTGCGCAGGCGGACGTCGGTATCGCCATAGGGAGCGGGACGGATGTCGCGATAGAGAGCGGGGACATCGTCCTGATCCGCGACGACCTGACCGACGTGGTCGCGGCCATCCAGGTCTCCCGGAAGGTGATCTCCCGGATCAGGCAGAACCTCTTCTGGGCGTTTGCCTACAACGCTGCTCTGATCCCTATTGCCGCGGGTCTGCTCTACCCCTTCTTCGGGATCACCTTCCGCCCGGAACTTGCGGCGCTCGCGATGGCGCTCTCCTCGGTGACGGTTGTCTCGCTCTCCCTGATGCTCAAGACTTATATACCCCCGGCAAAGAAACTGGAGATTGATACAGATGGCAGTTGATCCGGTATGCGGGATGGAGGTCGATGAGGCGGCCGCCAGGTTCAAAACTGAGTACAAAGGCAGGACCTACTACTTCTGCGCCCCGGGGTGCAAGAAACTCTTCGAGCGCGACCCGGAGGCCTACCTGAAGAAGTTGTGAACCCTTTCCGGCGGCGCAATCAGAACCGGTAGACCGCGCCGCCGAACCTCCCGCCGTGCCGCCCCTCTCCGGGGGCGAGGTCGGTGGTATCGTCGCAGACCCCGCGGAGGACGGCGCTTGCGTTGTCAGCGAAGTGGACTGTCCAGGCCTCCGGTGTCCGGGGCTGGATCTCGCCGTGGGGTCCGTGGTGCGACATGATGATGTGGAGGATGTGCGCGAACTGTGCCGGGTCGACGCCGTTGGCGTGCTGCATGACCGCGGCGGCCCCTATCGCGGTGTGCCCGACCAGGGTGTATTCGGGGAGAGCGACGAACGAGAACCCCTGGCGCCGGAAACAGGAGGCTTTCCCGACATCGTGGAGGAGGGCGCCGGCGAGGATGACATCGGTATCCATCGCCGCCCGCCTGACGCTTCCCGCCAGTGCAACCGCGTTCTCCGCGGTCTCAAGGGTGTGCTCGGCAAGCCCGCCGGTGCAGGCGTGGTGGCGCCGTTTCGCTGCCGGGGCTTCGAAGAACCCCGGCGTCTCCTCAAGAACCCGGCCGACGAGAGAGGAGATGCCGGGGTCGCCGATCATCGCGGCCATGCGTGCCAGCCCCTGGCGGACGGCGGCGGTGTCTACGGGGGCGTAGACGAAGAGGGAGGGCTCGATCCCCTCCAGCGGCAGAGGTTCTGCCAGGGAGAAGATGCCCTCGTTGACGTTGACCTCGCACGTGCCGTTGTAGACCTTCGCGTAGCCCGTGATGCGGTAGACCTCGCCCTGCCTGATACCGCGGCAGAACGCCTCTATCTCTTCGGCGCTCTGGCTCCCCGTCCCCCAGACCTTGCAGGCTCCCCGGCCGCTGCGGTCGGATATGCTGAGGTGGATGTACTTCCCGCCGTCCTTCTTCTCCCGGACCTCTGCCGAATCCACAACGAATGGTGCGTCGACCGGGACACCGCCGGTTATCTCCCCGACAAAGACATTCTTCTCGACCACAGTGGCCAGCACTCCTGAGAGAGAGTTCTGTCCCGGACGAAACTTAAAACCCGGTGGTCTGTTTGCCGGCGCCCCCCCGGTAAGATTCAGGCTGACCCCGTCTGACCCTTCTGCCGGGCGTAACGTTCGGCAAGCGAGTCCAGAGTCTCGACCTCGTCCAGGCTCTTGTCGTCTCTCACCCGGACAAACCTGGGGAAACGGAGGGCATACCCGCTCTCGTAGTTAGGGCTTGTCTGGATCTCGGAGTAACCAACCTCAAAGACCACACCTGGCTCGAAAGTGACCTCTTTTCCTGATCGGGCAATCACCCGATCCTTGAAGAGGTCGTAGAGGTCTGCCAGAACTTCGTCTGTGATCCCGGTCGCCACCTTCCCGACCGGGAGGAGCCGGCCGCCCTCGTCCTGGACGGCGAGCAGGAACGACCCGAACATCCCGGCCCTCCGGCCCTCTCCCCACTCGGCCCCGATCACAGCGAGATCGAGCGTCTCGACGCCGGGCTTAACCTTCACCCAGAGCCGGCCGCGGACGCCGGGGGTGTAGGGGGAGTCCAGGACCTTCACCATAACCCCTTCGTGGCCGAGGTTCAGGGCGTCGGCGTAGATCTCCTCTGCCCGGGCGGGATCACCGGTCTGGAACTGCGGGGCGACGTGGTCGTGAAGGGTCTCCTCGAGGTATCTTCGCCGCTCCGAGAAGGGGCGGTCCACCAGCGACTCGCCGTCAAGGTAGAGGATATCGAAGACCTGGGGGACGAGTTCTATCTGCTCCATCATCGAGTCGATCTCGTGTTTCCGCCGGAAACGCCGGATCACGTACTGGAAGGGCATGGGCCTCCCCTCGCGGACGGCGATCGCCTCGCCGTCCAGGATGACATCATGGCCGGTGGCTTCCATGAGGTGGCGTGCGACGTCGGGGATGCTCTCTGTGACGTCTTCGAGTTTTCGCGAGTAGATCCGGCACCTCTCGCCGACCTTGTGGAACTGGAACCGGCTTCCGTCGTATTTGTACTCGACGGCGACGGTGCCGTGTTCGGCGATCTGGTCGGCGATGGTGCCAGCCTGCGCAAGCATCATCTT
>DAFR01000074.1:15542-17016 GCA_002497965.1 Methanomicrobiaceae archaeon UBA436
GGCGATGGCGTCGCGGACGTTCCCTTCGCCCATGCCTATCCGGAGCTCTTCGAGCATAAGTCTGGCCAGGTAACGCCCCTCTATCGGGCGGGCGTTGCCAAAGAGCCCTTCTGCCACCCGGAGTTTCTCCCGCTGCGACCGCTGCCCTTCGGCGGCCGCCATCCGTTCGAACCCCCGGTAGGCATCGAGGAGTTCGAGTTCCTGGATGAAGAAAGAGGTCTGTTCTTTCTTTGCCAGGAGTTCCTCGACCGCAAGCCCCACGTCGCCTGTCCTGTTGACCGCCTCAACAACGGTCTCTCGCTTCACCCCTGCAACGTAGGCCACGGCGTCGTAGAGGAGGTTTGGACCCACGCCGAGTTTTCTGGTGCTCCAGTCGGGGAAGATCCTGCCCATGATGAACCTGACGAAGATGGGAAGGTCGGTCTCGTCAAGTCCGGGGAGGACGGTGGCGACCTCTTCGATCATCTCCAGGCGTCCGGAGATTCCTTCAAGGTGTTCGCAGATGCGGGCGAACTCCAGAAACTGCATACCCATATCCCTTCTGTAGTAACTTTCCCGGTGGGGAGAATCAACCCTTCTGTCCGGTTCTGCATGATTGATGTGGTTCTGGTCCCTAAACCTTACTGATGCAGCAGGATGAAGAACTCAAGGATATGCTGCGCGACCTCATCTGGCTCAATGCCCTGATCGCGACTGAACTGATCCAGATCACGGAGAACACGTCCGGGATCCTCAGGCGGGCGCCGCCGCCGGAGTCGTGTATCGCTGAACACGCGGCTCTCCGGGCGACGGCTCTCGATATCGCCGACCGCTATCGGCCGGGGACGATGCTCCGGCAGCACGTTGAGAAGCACCGCTGATGCCGGCCGCCGGGTCTGCTGCGGCTCCCAAACACTCAATAACTGGATGAACAGATCCAGTGATCGGTGAGGTTTGATGAAACTCCTGATTGTGATTGCACCGGAACGGTTCAGGGATGAGGAGCTGGAGGTCCCGAGACGGGCGTTTCTGGAGGCCGGGATAGATGTGGATATCGCCTCAACGGTCACCGGGAGGTGCAGGGGGATGCTCGGCGGCACAGCGGCGGCATCCCTGACGTTTGACGACGTCAATCCCGACGACTACGACGGGATCGTTCTGGTTGGCGGAAGCGGCTCTCCGGACCACCTCTGGGGGAACCGGAAACTCCAGAGCCTTGTTCGGTCGTTCTTTGAACAGGGCAAGGTTGTCGCTGCCATATGTCTCTCGCCGGTCGTGCTTGCGCGCGCCGGGATCCTGGCCGGGCGGCAGGCGACGGTCTACCCGAGCCCGGACGCCATAAGGGAGATGAAGAAGGCGGGGGCAAACCTCGTCAGCGTCCCCGTCGTCGCCGACAGGCAGATTGTAACCGGGAACGGTCCTGAGGCTGCGGCACAGTTTGCCGATGCCGTTATATCCAAACTGGAGTGCTGAGCGGGGCGGCGTTTTTGAGACC
>DAFR01000074.1:17100-17731 GCA_002497965.1 Methanomicrobiaceae archaeon UBA436
GGTGAAACCCTCCCCGTGCACGGCCTTCCGGGCCACTCGCCGCCCCGCATTGCAACTCAGAAATCAAACAGCGTCTTCTGCGTTCTCAGTTCCGGGATGAGGCGGCTGTAGGCCTGCCAGTGGGAGAACCCGACCAGCATTGAGGCCAGGTCGACCGCCTGGTCGAGGCTGGCGCACGGCGTCCCGGGGCCACGCATAGCGTTTCTCGCGGCTTCCCGGACGACCCAGGTGCCGAGCGGCGCCCAGTACTCGCCTGTGACGTGCCGGAGGACCAGAACCCGTGCGGACCGCTGCACGCCATCCAGGTACTCCGCCACCGCCAGACGTGCTGAGTAGTAGGCCCCCGCAAGCGGCGAGTAGCCGGATTTTGTCAGACCCTCGCCGTCGCGGGCGATCGTCTCATCCCCCTGCCCCCAGAGCGACTGCCTGCCCCAGACCTCGATCATCTCGAACTTCCAGTCGCCCGGAACCAGGATGCAGACGATATGGTTGCCATACAGCGATGCCGGGAAGACCCTGATCCCATCGAGCGGCGGGTAACGCGCGATCTTCTTCTTGAGGCGTTTTGAGACGGTGTCATCGACCGCCGTGATCGCCCAGCGTGTCGGGACTATATGCCGTTTCTTATCGC
>DAFR01000074.1:17862-17986 GCA_002497965.1 Methanomicrobiaceae archaeon UBA436
TCCAGGTGCCGGATGGCGCCGGTGAGGCCTATGGGTGCGATCGTCCCGTCGAACCGGAGATCGAAAGTGACGGGTTTTACAAACTGCGCCTCGACATCGAGCGGTCTGCTCGATAACGCTATAT
>DAFR01000074.1:18100-18463 GCA_002497965.1 Methanomicrobiaceae archaeon UBA436
GCAACATTCGGGTAACCGTAACTCCCCACAAAGACCGATGGCGCGGGACCCTGGTAGCGGTCGCCCGGCCTGACCTGGAGCCGGGCGTAGAACCGGCTCATGACGGGGCACCTCTCAAGCCCGCAGAGCCCTTTTCCTTTGCACTCGGCACAGCGCATCATTCAGCGCTCCCGGAGGTCGAGGAGTATACGCACCCTTCCATCGATGGCGTTCAGCGTCTCCTCCACCCAGTCCTCCCANNAGGTCTCTTCTCTTTGCAATCTCCCGGCCGAGATCGTCGTCCCGGCCGTCGATAACCTCAACCACCACCGAGCCCGGGGCATACCCCGGCTCCACGATGGCGTCGGCGTCCCCGTCGACCAC
>DAFR01000104.1 GCA_002497965.1 Methanomicrobiaceae archaeon UBA436
CGGCGATACTCCTTTTTCGTCCACTGCGCGCCAGAGCGTAAACGGTATCCCTTTTTCCGATCATGTTGTCCGGGCATGAGTTTCCCGTAAGGTGAGAAGATAAATAGGGTTTCGTGTGCAATACCTGAATGATGTATTCGAGACGCATGGATCACCTCCCTCCCTACCTTTTTGCGCGCATTGACGAGATGAAAGAGGAGAAGCAGCGCCAGGGCGTCGATATAATCGACCTCGGGGTCGGCGACCCTGACCTCCCCACGCCTAAGCATATCGTGGAGGCCCTCTGCGCCGCCGCCCGTGACCCTAAGAATCATCACTACCCCTCCTATGCCGGTATGCCCGCATACCGCAGGGCGGTGGCAGAATGGTATCAGCGTCGGTTCGGGGTTGACCTCGAGCCGATGAAGGAGACCCTCGCGTTAATCGGTTCAAAAGAGGGGATCGCGCACATCGCCGAGGCCTTTGTCAACCCCGGTGAGGTTGTCCTGGTCGCAGATCCCGGTTACCCCGTCTACAAGACCTCCACGCTCTTTGCCGAGGGCAAGGTCTATGAGATGCCGCTCTGCCCCGAGAACAATTTCCTCCCGGTGCTTGAGGATATCCCCGCCGATGTTGTTAAGCAGGCCAGGATGATCTTCATCAACTACCCGAACAACCCCACGGCAGCAGTAGCGCCACTCTCATTCTTTGAGGAGGTTGTCGAGTTTGCACGGGAGCACGATATCGTCGTGGTCCATGACAACGCCTACTCCGAGATCGCCTTCGATGGCTACCGCTCGCCCTCATTCCTCGAGGCCGACGGTGCGATTGAGGTTGGTATCGAGATGCACTCCCTCTCAAAGACCTACAACATGACCGGGTGGCGGATCGGGATGGCCTGCGGGAACGCCGATATTGTAGCAGGGCTTGGCCGGGTCAAGACCAACGTCGACTCCGGGGCGTTCGATGCCATCCAGCACGCCGCGATCGCCGCATTAACAGGCTCTCAGGACTGTGTTAGAGAGGCTTGCTCGATATACCAGGAGCGCCGGGACGCGCTCGTCTCGGGTCTTCGAGAGATCGGGTTTGACGTTCAGGTGCCGAAGGCCACCTTCTACGTATGGGTGCCGGTCGACGACTGCATGGCATTTGCCGCGAAACTCCTCGATGAGGCCGGGATTGTCGCGACCCCGGGGATCGGTTTCGGTCGAAACGGTGAGGGGTTCGTCCGTTTCGCGGTCACCCGGTCGGTCGAGCGGATCAACGAGGCGGTCGAGCGGATGCGGGGGCTTGACCTGTGATCCTTCCGCCGCACCTCATGGTTAAGGGCGGTCATCTCTGGATCGGCGGCCAGGATACCCAGGATCTCGCGCAACGGTTTGGCACTCCGCTCTACGTCACCGACGAGGACAGGATCCGGGAGAACTTCAGGCGCCTTGCAGGCGCCCTCACCGCGCATTATCCGAACGTCCGGATCCTCTACGCCGCCAAGGCAAACGGCAATCTCGCGGTCTTCAGGATACTTGCCTCGATGGGCGCGGGTGCCGATGTGTTCTCCGCAGGGGAGGTCTCTCTCGCCCTTGCCGCCGGGATGCGGCCGGAGTCGCTCCTCTTCAACGGGAGCTCGAAATCCCCTGCTGACCTTGCCCTCGCGGTTGAGAAGGGGATAAAGGTCTCGGTGGACTCGCTTGACGAACTCCGGCAACTCAATGCGGCGGCCGCAGAGGCGGGAAAGACGGTCGAGATTGCTTTCAGGGTCAACCCTGAGATCGATGTTCCTACCCACCCGAAGATCGCAACCGGGCTTGCGACAAGCAAGTTCGGCATTCCTGCAGGACAGATCCTGGATGCCTACCGGGAGGCCCTTGATGCCGGGCATGTCAACCCTGTCGGTATCCACTGCCATATCGGCTCGCAGATCCTGGCCGTGGAGCCATTCGCGCGCGAGGTCGAGGTGCTGATCAGGCTCGCGAGCGACCTTATCGATATCGGGGCAGACCTATCCTTCATTGACATCGGGGGAGGGCTCGGCATCCCCTACCGCCGGGAGACTGACCGTGCCCCGACGCCCGAGGACTATGCGGGAGCGATCATGCCCATCTTCCTGAAGGGGATACGTGACCTCGGGATCGAGCCAGAACTCTGGATTGAACCGGGCCGCTGGCTCGTCGGCGACTCGACGATTCTCCTCACCAGGGTCAACTCAGTCAAGACCGCCCACAGGACATTTGCAAACGTCGATGCCGGGTTCAACCTGCTCATCCGTCCAGCGATGTACGACGCCTACCACGAGGTAGTAGCAGCAAACAAAGCAGACACTCCCCCCCAGCGGGAATACTCGGTCGCGGGGCCAATCTGTGAGACGGGTGACATCCTTGCCAGGGACCGTATGCTCCCTGACCTTGAGGCCGGTGATCTCATCGCCGTCCTGGATGCCGGGGCATACGGGTTTGCGATGTCATCGCAGTATAACAGTCGGCCACGCTGCGCTGAGGTGCTGGTCGCAGGTGGAAGGGCTGCATTGATGCGTCGGGCCGAGACGATCGACGACCTGACCGCCACGATGTTGACCCCGCCATGGCAGGAGTAGGAGCGGAGATGCGGGCGTGAAGTTCCATTACCGTCTGGTCGATGACCTTCTCACGGAAGATGAGTTTGAACGCCGGGTTGAAGAGAAGGTGATAGAGTCAGGCGATCTTCTCGATGAACAAACGGCGGCTATGCTGGTCGTCCGTGACCTTGGCCGGGCGCACATCCGTATACGCGACCTGACGGCGGTCACAAGCCTCGCGTGCTTCTTTGCAAAGGTGCTCTCTATCGGGGAACCCCGGGAGTTTGAGCGGCCCGACGGCACGAAAGGGCTTGTAGCGAGCGTGATGGTGGGCGATGAGACCGGGAGGGCCCGGTTGACACTCTGGGACGAGAAGGCCGCCGCAGTCTCTGAGCTGGAGGCAGGTACCGTCGTAGAGATACTTGGGCGCCCGAAGAGCGGTGGAACGACTCCTGACGTCACCGTCGTTGCCATCCAGGAGGCGGCATGCGAGATAACCTGTGAGGATACCCCTGATGACCCCGGAACAACAGTCGCGGATGTTCTTGAGGTCAGGCTGATCTCGGTAGGGGAGCCGCGGACGTTCACCCGGCGCAATGGATCCCCCGGGGAGATGCTCGAGGCGGTGGTCGGGAACGAGAAGGGCGTGTTCCGACTTGTCGCCTGGGCGCCGGCGCTCCTCTGTGGGGTTGAGCCTGGGGAGAGCATCGTTATCAAGGGCGCTCTCGCACGCGACAATGACTGGGGAATCGAGTACAGCGTCGGTGAAACCGCATCAGTTGCACCCTCCGGCCGTCAGATCAACATCACTATGAACAGAGTTGCGGAGGTGGAGGAAGGCGGGTCGTACTCGCTCTCTGGAACTGTGGTCAGTGTGCAGCATGCCCGGACGTTTACCACACGGAGCGGGCGGCCATCAAAGGTTCGAAACCTTGTCTTTGCGGATGAGACGGCTGAGATCCCGGTTGTAATCTGGGGCGAGAAGGCTGATGAACGCCTGGTGCCCGGCGATCGGATCGAGGTCTACAACGCGGTGGGGCGGCGGGCGCGCTCTGGCGGCATCGAGTTGCATCTCTCGTGGGGAAGCGCTCTCCTCATCCATGAGCATGAGGAAGAGATCGTTGAGATCGAGGGCACGGTCATCCCTGCCGGCGAGGGGATCTCCATCGAGGCGGGCAATTCCTGCTACCTCCTGGAGAGGGTGATCCCCATCGGCTATCTCGTGCGCGCCAGGGGCACGGTTCAGCGTGGCGTGTTCAGGCCGGACTTTCTTGAGTATATGCAACCCGATCTCGGATCGCTGAAACGCCGCCTGGATCGGTTTACCCCCCAGATCTGATCCAGGCTTCACTTTCACACCGCGCGGCAATCGAACTTTATGTCTACAGTCAAAGAGTCTTAGTGTAGCGTCATTGGACACACATAAGAGATCAAGTGAGGATCGAGATGTCAGAGATTGATCTTGAAGATTTACCCGGAGTTGGGACAACCACCGCCGAGAAACTCCGTGAAGCTGGATACGGTACAGTAGAGAGCGTCGCGACAGCAACGTCTGGGGATCTCGCCGAAGCGGCGGAGATCGGCGAGGCGACTGCCAAGAAGATAATCCTTGCCGCCAGGAAGATGGCGGATATCGGGGGGTTCAAGACTGGCCGGGATATCATGGACAAGAGAAGGGAGATCAAGAAACTCAAGATCCTGGTGCCCGAACTTGACGAGTTGATCGGCGGCGGGCTCGAGACGCAGGCGATAACTGAGGTTTACGGTGAGTTCGGTTCCGGCAAGAGCCAGCTTGTCCATCAGCTGGCGGTCAACGTCCAGCTCCCTGAAGAATTCGGGGGGCTGCACGGTGGTGTGATCTACGTCGATACCGAGAACACCTTCCGCCCGGAGCGTATTGAGCAGATGGTTAAGGGCCTGCCTGAGGGGGCGGAGATCGGTTCTATCGAGGAGGTCCTGGAGCGGATCCACGTCGCGCGGGCGCACAATTCCGACCACCAGATGCTCCTCCTTGATAGCGCACGTGAACTTGCAAACGACCTCCGAAAGTCCGACTACCCCATCAGGCTCTTTGTCATCGATTCCCTGACCTCGCTCTTTCGGTCGGAGTATGCGGGGCGCGGCACGCTCGCACCCAGGCAGCAGAAACTGAACCGCCACATGCACGACCTGTTCAAACTGATCGACGACCACAATGCTGTTGGCCTTGTGACCAACCAGGTGATGTCGAACCCTGGCGTTCTCTTCGGCGATCCGACAAAACCGATCGGCGGCCACATCGTCGGGCACACCGCAACATTCCGGATATA
>DAFR01000063.1:0-16947 GCA_002497965.1 Methanomicrobiaceae archaeon UBA436
AGACACCGTCTTTTCGCAGCAGAGCGTCTCCCGGACTTCCCGGATGGGACAGCGGTCGCAGAGCGGCGACTTCCTGCAGATGGTCTTTCCCAGATGCACGATCTGGGCGTGGTAATCGTTGAAGAGCTCCACATCGGGCTCCAGGTTCTCCGCGAAAAGACGCTGCGTCCGATCGTAGGATGCGTCTTCCGGCAGCAGACCATAGCGCGAGAATACCCGTCGGGTATAGGCGTCGACGACAAAGACCGGTTTTTCGCAGGCATACAGAAGGATGGTATCCACTGTCTCCTTCCCGAGACCGCGGATGGCAAGGAGACGCCTGCGCAGTAGATCGGTATCAACGGCCGCCATCGCCGCCGGGTCTGCCGCGAACTCTGCAACGTAGACCCGGGAGAACTCCCGGATCCGTTCTGCCTTCTGGTTGTAGTAGCGGGATGGGACGATCAGGCGGGCGATCTCAGAGGTCTTTGCCGCGGCAAGGGCGTGGGGATCGAGCAGCCCCGCCTCATCCAGGTTCCGAACGGCCTGCGCCGCGTTCGTCCAGGAGACGTTCTGGGTGAGGATGGCCCCGATCATAGTCTCAAAAGGTGTCTCAGCGGGCCACCAGTGCTGGTGGCCAAACGCCGAACGGAGGGCGTTGTAGATAACAAGGAGATCATCAGTCAGGTTAATTCTCATCATAGCCACCATGAACCTGCAGCGATCGGCATCTGCCAGTCAGTCCCGAACGCCCGGTCGGTCACCCGGATCCCGGGCGGGGCCTGCCGGCGCTTGAACTCCGCCAGTTCAACCATCCGGACGACTTTCCGGACGGTCTCTGGCGGGTAGCCGGCAGCGATGATATCATCAGGCGACTCGAGTCGATCGATGTAGCGCTCCAGGATCGCATCCAGGAGGTCGTAAGGCGGAAGGGTCTCCTGATCCACCTGTCCGGGCCGGAGTTCCGCAGAAGGCGGTTTCTCGAGGACACGCTGCGGGATGACCGGACGCCGGGCGTTCAGCCAGCGGGCAACCCGGTAAACCATCCCCTTCGGGAGATCGGCGATAACGGCAAGCCCACCGGCCATGTCGCCATAGAGTGTGCAGTAACCCACCGCGATCTCCGATTTGTTCCCGGTCGCAAGGAGCATTGAACCAAACTTGTTCGCGATGGCCATCAGAACCGTCGCCCTGATCCTGGCCTGGAGGTTCTCCTCGGTGGTGTCCGGGGGCATGCCGGAGAATACACTGGCAAGCCTGGAAGAGAAAGTCTCCATCATCGGGGTTATCGGGATGCAGCATCTCCGGATCCCCAGGTTATCCGCAAGTTGTTTTGCATCCTCTATGTTAGCAGCGGAGGTGTAGGGAGAGGGTAAAAGCACCCCGAGAACGTTCTCCGGCCCGAGCGCACTGGCTGCGACGGCGGCCACAAGCGATGAATCGATCCCGCCGGAGATGCCTATGATGACCGATGTAAACCCGCATTTCCGGACATAGTCCCGGGTACCGAGAACCAGAGCACGCCAGATCTCTGATTCGGGCAGATACTCGTCGGCGGCGACAGCCTGCAGCGCTGGGTTGGCTAGATCCGCGGTCACGATGTCGTCCTCAAACGGCGCACCGCGGGCAACGAGCGTTCCCCGGGCATCGAAGATGGCACTCCGGCCGTCAAAGACCAGGTCATCGTTTCCCCCCACAGAGTTTACAGACGCGACTGCAACCCCATGCTCCCTGGCAAACCCTGAGAGATACTCCTCCCGCAGGCGCCCTCTCCCTACGGCGAACGGCGATGCGACCGGGTTAACGATCACGTCCGGCATCGGCCCCTCGCAGCAGATCGTCTCGCCGATGACCACGCCCACCGTCTTTCCGCCAAGGCGGATGAACGGGATCTCTCCGCCCGCAGGCTCAAAGTAACGATCCTCATTCAGGACGCCGGCGGAGATGGAGGGTTTTCGGAATATCCCTGCGACCTCCCCCTCCCTGATAAGGGCGGCGGCGTTGAAGGCCGGGCAGCCCGTGCCGGCTGGATTCGCTATCGGGAGGCCGAGGATAAGTGGGGGTGCGCCGGCGAGGTTTGCAGCAAGTTCATCCACTGCAGAGAGGGCTCGCGCAACAAACCCTGGCCGCAGCAACAGATCCCGTAGGGGGCACCCCGTCAGGGAGAGTTCCGGTGCGACGATCAGGTCCGGTCGGTCCCGGGCCGCTTCCCGGACACCTCCCGCTATCCGCCCGGCGTTCCCGGCGAGATCGCCGACAACGGTATTCACCTGGAGAAGCGAGATCTTCATGACAGTTCCCGGCTACCTCTGATCAGTAATGGCAGAACGGTTGGCATATGTCTTTTCCTGTCCTTCTTACCCTGGACCGGTTATACTGCAGACGCCACACTTCGCTGGCACACCGATCATATACCTTTTATGGGCAAAAGATCATAGCGCCCTGTAGAGAGCATGCAGAGAGCATACCGTAAAATGGGATTTAAGTCTGGCCGGGGGCGGGCGGGATGACCTCCGGGCGTCGGGCTGCAGCATGGGAGAGACGCCGTCTCTTTCTGCTCACCGCATCGGTTATTGTCGTCTTTGCCGCAAACGTCGTCGGCCTCTTTTCAGGCATCTCCACAGTCCTTCCGCACCTCTTCTACCTCCCGATAGTCCTCGGTGCCTACTGGTACCCCCGACGTGGCGTCCCCTTCTCGCTCGGCCTTGCCCTGGGATATCTGGCGATGAGTCTCCCGTTTGCCATCGGGGAGGGAGGGCTGCTCGTCCAGGCGATTGCAAGGGCGGTGGTCTTTGCCGCCATCGGCGCCGTCATATCGCTACTCACTCTACGGCTGCGAGAACACGAGGAACTATACAGAGGTGTCTTCGATAACTCAGAGGCCGGAACGTTCATTATCGCTCAGGAGGCGGATGGAGCACAGATTGAGGAGGCAAACTACGTTGGCGCCTCGCTCCTTGGCTCCACCACAGATGCACTGAGGGGCGAACCCATCACCCGGCTCTTCGATGATCCCGCTGTCTGGGAGAGCCTGAAGGCGGATATTGACCTGAAAGGCACCGTCTACGGCTTCGAGACAACCCTGCGCCGAACCGACGGCGGCACCGCCCGCGCGCTTCTCTCGGCCGGCCGACTGCAGGGAGGTGGCATCGTCCTCACGTTAGTGGATATCACGGCCCTCAAAAACGCCGAGGAGACGCTCCGCCGGACAAACGCCAAACTTAACATGCTCGGGAGACTCACTCACAGGGATCTTGCTGCAGCGGTCTCGCAACTCCTGGCGCAGATCACGCAGGGAATGCGGCAGTTTGACGATCCCGCGTTTCGCCGCTACCTTGAGGAACTGGAGGAGAGAGCCCGGGTTGTTCAGCGCCGGGTGGAGATCACCCGCGACTACCAGGATCTTGGTCTCCAGCCGCCGGACTGGCAACCGGTGCAGGAGGTGATCCGGCGGGCAACATCGTGTCTGCTGATACCTTCGGGAGTATCCATCCACTCCTGGGTGGAGCGGCTTGAGGTCTTCGCCGACCCTATGCTGGATCGGGTCTTCTCGAACCTGATCGAGAACGCCATCCGCCACGGGAAGACCGTATCCTCGGTCGTCATCACCTACCAGATCCTGGACGACGGGCTTGCAATCTACGTTGAGGACGACGGCGTGGGCGTTCCCCCGGAAAAGAAAGAGCGTATATTTGATTATGGCGTCGGCAGCGGTGGCGGGCTCGGGCTCTTTCTGGTCAGGGAGATCCTCGCCATCACAAACATGACGATCCGGGAGACGGGGACGCCCGGCGAGGGCGCCAGGTTTGTGGTCCACGTGCCGCCGGATGGTTACAGGATAACCTGAAAAGAGGGAGAAGATGTTTCCAAAAGTGCTCATCCCGACAGACCTCTCGGAGGCCTCCACCACAATGGTGGAGCGGATCGGCGAGGTTCCTGGCGTTCGTGAGGTAATTCTATTCCACGCCCTTAAAGGATCGACCGACCTCTCACCCGCCGGGAAGGAGGCGCTCCAGCAGGCGCAGGAGATCATACAGCGTCAGGGTTACGCTGTACGGCTGGTGGTGGAAGAGGTGAAGACGGATATCCCGGCGCGGATCCTTCAGATCGCCAGAGAAAATTATGTGGACCTGGTCGCCATGGGGGTTCGCGACCCCGGGCTCTTCCGGAACCTCTTCTCCGGGAACGTCGCGGCCGGTGTGCTCCGGGATGCCGTGGTGCACGTCCTGATCCTGCCGCAGTCGGCAAGGGGCGGGCCGCCCCTCGGGGCAAGGCTGCTGGTGCCGACGGACCTTGCAGACCCCGCACCCGAGATCCGCGCGCTCCTGCGCGACGCTGGCGGTGAGGGAGAGGCGGTGCTCCTGAATGTAATGGAGCCAGGGCGGACGGAGGAGGAGATGGCCGACCGGCTTGCAGTCATCAGGGCGAAACTTACAACCCCCCACAGGGAGGTTGAGGTGCTGGCACGCACAGGTGATCCGGCGCGCACCATCTGTGCCGTGGCCGAGGAGATCGAGGCCTCCATGGTGGTTATGCCTCGCATAGGCCGGCGTGACGCCGCGGGGGCGGCCACGCTGGGGAGTGTCACTGGCGCTGTTGCCACCTGCGTTAAAAGACCGCTGCTTGTGCTCGCGATCCCGATACACGTCGAGATCGAGACCCGCGAACTGCGAAGCGAGGAGTTTGGACGTGCAGAGGATATCTGGGTGGACTATCATGAGTTGAAGGCCGACCCGAAGACCGACCGGATATTCGGGGTCTTTGCCGACGGCAGGCTGGTCTCGGTCGCCAGGTGCCGCCGGCACCCGGACGGCTACGAGGTGGACGGTGTATTCACGCCGGTAAGGTTCCGGGGCAGGGGTTATGCGCGGCGCGCGATGGACGCGCTCGTTGAGGCCTGTCAGCATGACACCCTCTACATGCACGCGGTCAGGAATCTTGTTGACTTCTATGGGAAGTACGGGTTTGTCTCGATACCGGAGAGTGAGCTCCCGCCAACCATCCGGGAGAGGTACGCGTTTGCCATGGGCGAGATGGAGGGGGCAAACGTCCAGCCGATGCGCCGCCCTCCCGTCCGGTTCATCCGGTAAGCAGGACGAACCGGAGAGGTTGCCTCCCTTCCCCCTCTCCTGCACCTCACCGGAAGATCCTCCCTCACCCACAGAACAGGCAACCATATAATATCACGTGAGAGCACCAGGGGATACATAATGCTAATAGGAATACTCGCCGACACCCACGACAACCTTGAGAAGGTGGATGCGGCCGTAAGATCTCTGAACGCGAAAGGAGTGGAGATGGTGCTCCACGCCGGGGATTACGTCTCCCCGTTTGTCATTCCGCGGTTTGCCAACCTGCAGTCGCCGATGATCGGTGTCCTCGGGAACAACGATGGCGACCATAGACTCCTTCAGAGACGGTTTGAAGAGCACGACCGATTCAGCCTGCGGGGACGTTTCGCCTGCATCAGCGCCGATGGGCTGGCAATCGGGCTGCTTCACGGCGATGACCACGAACTCCTCCAGGCGCTCATCACGAGAAAGGTGTTTGACGTCGTCGTATACGGTCATACCCATCAGGCAGAGGTCAGGAGTCTCCCGGGGACGCTTGTCATCAACCCGGGGGAGGCCTGCGGTTACCTGACCGGCCGATCGACCGTTGCCGTGCTGGACACCGTGACCCGGAGCGTCGAACTGCTCACACCCGGACACGAAGAGCCGTAGAAGGGTGGTGTATCCCGGCAGGAGGCAAAGACGCGGCTGTAGCGGCAGCAGCAAGAACATATATGTGGTCTCGCAGGTTACCGCCATAAGAGGGTTACACACCATGGAGATCGTTAAGATACCCAACATGGACAGGGCGGAGTATGACAAACTCATCGAGGAGGGGTTTCTCAGCCGTATCGCATTCCAGGGCGCCAAATACCCCTATATCGCCCCATTCCTGTATGTCTTTGATGGAAAGTTTCTATACTTCCTGGCAACCAAATACGGCAGGAAGAACGACCTTTTCCGGCAGCACCCGTACGTATCTGTCGAGATCGAGAAGTATTCAAGCGACCTCTCATGCTACACTTTCGTGACGATGCAGGGCTACCTGGTTCAGGTCGAGGATGCGATCGAGAAGAAGATCATCCGGGAGAAGTTCGTGGAGATGATCGGAAAACACAACCTCTCACGCAACATTCTTGCGGCGCTCGGCCACATGCCCGAGGAGCCGATCGAGGCGATCGCCTCCGAGGAGCGCTCAAACATATGGAAACTGACCGGCGTGAAGGATATAGTTGCCTTAAAAAACCTCTGAGACCATTGGTTGAGGGAGCGCGAAATGCCCCCCGACGCGGTCACTTCACCGACCCCTCCATCATCGTGCGCTATAAACCCCTGCGCGCAACAAGTTTCTGTATGGAGGATTGCCCGGCGTGATCCACATAAGCGAAGGCTGGGACGACCTTGCCACAGCGCTCATAGAATCAGGTCTCAGAGAGAGCGTCTACATCATAGGGGCGACGGACTCCGGAAAGACAACGCTCTGCCGTTACCTTCTCAGTCGGACGTCAGCACACGTGCGGACGGGCTGCGTCGACTGTGACACCGGGCAATCCTGGATCGGCCCGCCGACAACCGAGGGGATGACCATCCACCCTCGTCCCTCAAAACCCGTTCTACGGTTTGTCGGTTCGACCTCACCCCGTGGCCACCTCGTCCAGACACTCACCGCGGCAAAACGCCTCGCCGAGTGGGCCCTGGAAGACGGTGCCCGCATAACCCTGATCGACTCCCCCGGGCTTGTCCATGGCGGGGTGGGCATCGAGTTCCAGATCCAGATGATCGACCTCCTCCGCCCCGATCATATCGTTGCTCTCCAGCGCGGCCGGGAACTTGAAGGGGTGCTTGCAAACTTCGCGCGCCACCCCACCATCCAGACTCACCGGTTCCCCGTCTCCACCGCGGTCGTCCCGCGGACGGCAGCCGAACGGCGGCGTTACCGCGAAGAGCGGTTCACCGCCTATTTTGCCGGCGCGCAGGTGCAGGAGATCGCGCTCCGCGAGCCGGGGTTACAGGGGAGGGTGCCCGATCCGGAGAACCGATCGGGGGTTGCCGGACGGCTGGTCTCCCTCAACGACCCGGAGAACTTTGTCATAGTCCTAGGGATCGTCAGCGAGTTCGACACAAAAGGGCGCACTCTTACAGTCTTCGCCCCGCCATTCGACACAACCTCCGTCGCATCCGTTCGGTTCGGTTCAGTTTCCCTTGACCTCGAGGCGCCGCCTGGAACGATGGAGTGTCACAGGTTTGAGGCCTCTACGCAGGGACAAACGAGAGCCAGACCGCATACACCACCGCCTGGGCTATTGTGAGCGGGACGCCGACCCGCGCGAACCTGGCAAACGTCAGCGTCTCACCTTCACGCTCCGCCCCCTGGATTATGATGACGTTGCTTGCCGCCCCCAGGATCAGCATGTTTCCGGCGATGGTGCTGCCGGCCGCAAGCGCCATCATCCCCACGGTGGACGCTCCCGCATGGGAGAGAACCGGGAGGAAAAGGGCGACAAACGGGACGTTCGATATGAACTGAGAGACTATGACGCCCAGCGCGATGATGACCGACACAGCGCCCGGATCGAGCGACCTCCCCTCAACCAATGGCTGAAAGACGCCCGACTCCCAGACGCTCGCCGTAAGGACGAACAGAGCAGCGAAGAAGACCAGCGTCGGCCAGTCGATCCGGCGGAGGATCTCAAACCGGCGCCTGCTCCCTATAAGTATGGGGATGGCCGCAACCGCCGCGATCCAGGTCAGAGGGATCTCAACGTCCGGGACGAGCATGACGACAGCGACCCTGACGACGATCATGATCACGAGCAGGACGAGCGAAAGACGGGTAAGGGCCGCAAGAACCGGGTCATGGATCTCCTCCTCACAGTGGGCGAGTTGACCTGCTGATTTAAATTCATCGGGGAACACCTGGCGGAGAAACCAGTATGTAAGCAGGAGTGAGATCACCGTAGGGATGCCAAGATAGAGCGGAAAAGTGATGAACGGGTTTGTAACACCGCCCGAGAGTGCGATGAGGAGGTTCTGCGGGTTCCCGATGGGGCTTGCAACACTCCCGGTTGTTATGGCGAAAGCAAGCGTGAGCAACAGGAGTTCCGCTGATATACCGTGCCGCCGTGCGAAGTAGAGCATCAGCGGGGTGCCAACGACCGCCAGGGTGTCGTTCATCAGGAGCGCCGAGAGGCCCCCCGCGCCGATGAGGATGAGGAAGACCAGGCTTCCGACTGATTCCGCCCGGCAGAAGAGGCGAACGGAGAGGTGGTAGAGGTAACCACTCGTCGCGAGCGCCTCACCGATAATGAACATAAAAAAGAGGAAGAGCATCACATCGGTGTTGATGGATGCAAGCGCATCGCCCGGCGTGATCGATCCCGTCAGCACTACAACAACCGCGCCAATGAGCATCACCTGCCAGATCCGGAGGTCGACGCTCCCGATCCTCCGGACAGCGATCAGGATGAATACGATGATGAGAACGATAAGCGGTATAAATGTGCCCATGGTATCATCGGGAGATGAGAACTCCGCGCTATCGATAGGTTTGCGTGCGGCCCTGAGGAAGGACTGCTCCGAGGTCACTCCACCATGATCAGGGTAATCCAGAGCAGGAGGGCAAACAGCAGCACGATCAGGGCGGCCGACCGCTTCATGTAACGCTGAGCAATCGCCTGGTCGCGGCTGCTCCTTGGCCTGACCTTCAGTATGGCCACAGCCAGGAGCGCACCGACGACCAGCCCGACAACCTGCCCGCCGACCAGGAGCGCGGCGGCAATCAGGCTCGGCGGCTGGATCACAAGAACGATACCCATCACGGCCATCGGCGGTATGATGGCGGCAGCGATGGCAACACCGGCAATCGCCTCCGAAGTGCCGCGATTGAACGCCAGCACCGCCGCAAACCCGAGGAGAACCGCCATGAGGGTGTAGATGGGGTTCACCACAACCCGTGAAGCGATCTCTGCAGTCAGGGTGAGGGGTATGGCGAGATTTATCAGAAAGGTGGCAACCGCGGAGAGGGCAAAGACGCTCAGGAGCAACGCCGCGAGGACTCCAAGGCATCGCAGAGACTCCCTGACCATACCGAGAGCAACATAGATGCTGAACCCATAGATCGGGCCTATGATCGGGGAGAGCAGCATCGCCCCGATGATGATCACGGGGTTGTTGAGGAAGAGCCCGGAGAGCGCGATCAGCCCGGCAATGGAGGTCAGCTCCAGTTTCTCAAGGTCGAGATCTCCATACGGTCTTATACTGTCGAGCAATTTCTCAACCGGCGTCTTCTCCTCTTTCTTCTCTATGCTCTTCACGGCGCGTTTGAGGCGGGAGGAGATGACAAACTCGGGTGCGTATACCTCGATCATGTTCTCGTTGTAGCGGAGATCGAGAGCGTTCTGGATCTTTTCAATCAGATCATCCAGGTACTCATCGGGCGTGAATATGGTGAACTCGTAGACATCCTGGAGAAGCAGTTCGGTGTAGTGAACGTCCTTGAGAGCCTCTTCTACTTTATCGTGGCCGTCTTTTCGTACGTGGACGACAATCTTCTTCATATGCCCGCTCCACTGATCCGAATCCTGTTGAATGGGGGTGAATTCCCGGAAATGAACTTTGCAATCGAGCCGGTGCGTGGAATTGATCTATTGTTAGCCGATGGAGCCCGATCCCGGCGGGGCGCGAGACCGCCACACGCTTATGTAGAGAATTTTAGGCGAAAGATCCCGCCACCTTTACAGAGGTTTTTTCCCGCAGATCGGTGCGGTCCCGGCAACGTCACTCTATATGACAGATACAATGATCGCGGATGATGTTAAACTTTCGCGGCTGCGCTCAAAGGACGATACGGAGACCATCAGATCAACGATTCCATGATATAAACTCACCGCCTTTACCAGGGCAACATGCACCGCGATCATCAAACCCGCACACCACTAAACGTTTTTCGCCGACCTCTCACGCGAACGTTCTGATCTCCCGCTAACTCCTGGCAGGGGTTTACGCTGCGATCACCCTTCTTCGCGCCCCGGGGTCACTCAGGGTTGACCTCGATGCTCTCCCCCGGCGAGAGTAACGCGACCAGGATCGGCGTCGTCCGCTCGATCGTCTTCTTGAACTCATCCAGGTTCTGCTGGATTGCAGGGAAGGTGTTGTAGTGCATCGGGATCACCAGTCTCGCCCCGATGTAGCGCGCCGCGATCATCGCCTCCTCCGGCCCCATCGTGTAGCACCCCCCCACAGGAAGGAGCGCCACATCCGGCCGGTATAGGTCGCGGATGATCTGCATATCCGAGAAGAGCGCAGTATCCCCGGCGTGGTAGACGCTGACGCCGTCCATCGTGATGACGAAACCCGCGGGTGCACCGCCATAGAACCCGGCACCCTCACTATCCAGTCCGGATGAGTGGAGCGCAGGCGTCATCGTGAAACGGACACCGTCAACGGTGATGCTGCCCCCGATGTTCATCGGTTCGGCAGGGACGCCTTTAGTCGCCAGGTAGTGCGCAAGTTCAGCGATGGCAACCGTCTTTTTCTTCAACTGCAGAGCGATGCCCAGGTGGTCGCCATGAGCATGCGTCACGGCAACCATATCAGGCTCCTTACTGAGGGTGCCTTCCGGGATGAACGGATCGATCAGGATACGCTTCGATCCCTCCAGCAGAAAGCACGCATGACCAACCCAGGTTAACCTCATGATGAAGAGATCGATCTGAGGGCTGAAAAATGTTGAGGGAAGAGGGGCGGGTTGGGGGGTCAGAACTCACCCATGTCGATCGCTTCGGTGATATCGATCGCCTCGCTCAGGCCGTCATTCGCGACACCGCGCGTCATCGCCTCGGAGAGATCCCGGTCCTCCATCACATCCCTGATCCGTTCCAGGTAGGGATCGAGCGTGGTATCGCTTCTTTGCTCGATCACGTGGCGATACTCACGCAGAGTCGATGGGCTTACATTTAACTCCTCGCTGATCTCTTTCAGAGTCTTGCCGGACTCAAGGAGTTTCACCAACTTCTCCTGGTCAAACGGCATCTTGAAATCAAGGTCCCGGAAGAGTTTAAGCCGAACCCTGGCACGTGCCACGGTCTTGCTCAACTTCTCGTCGCCCAACGCCCTGGCGATCTCGGTGTCGTTCATACCGTCGTAGTACGCAACCACAAGTTTTGCGAGCTGCCGCGGGGTGAGCTTGGTCTTAAAATAACCCCGATCGAGTATCTCCCGCATGATCAGGGCAATCTCGCGCTCAACAGCATCACGATCCCGCAGAGTCCCGTGAACCTTTCTCATCGGTTCGACGATTGCTTTCTTGTTTGTTATTGTCGTAAAAAGCTCCAGGAGCTGCCGCTTGCGGGTGTCTTCTGCCATGTCCATCTCCCTAACTTCTGTAAATCCGCTGTCCGGTCAATGACGTTACCCATGATAACCCGGATATATACTTTGTCCCATCTTGTGGGTGCAATGTTCCCTACATTACAACCTTTAGCATTTAAAACTTGTCATATACCCCTCAAAACGGGAGATTTTCTACTGTATGTAGCCCACCCGGACTCACGATCGGATCCGTCCAGGCGAATGGAAACACGGCTGTTCCTCTCCCTCCCTGCCGCTGCGAGAACACGTCTCAGGTGCTGGAAAGCCCATTCTTTATTAGCACCACCATGCAACTTTACTGTAAGACTATGGCCGAGACAAGCGATATTTACGAGAAAGTCATGGATGTTGCCAGGAGACGCGGTTTTGTCTGGCCGTCATCCGAGATCTACGGGTCGGTCGCCGGGTTTATCGATTACGGCCCGCTCGGGGCGATGCTGAAGAGAAACATCGAGAACCTCTGGCGCTCATTCTACGTTTTCCAGGAGGGTTACTATGAGATCGAGTGTCCCACAATTGGAACAGAGGCCATCTTTGTCGCATCCGGCCATGTGAAAGAGTTCGCCGACAAGATGGTTCAGTGTCCGCACTGCGGCGAGTACCTCCGCGCTGATCACATTGCGCAGGAGCACGGGATCGAGAACGCCGGCACCCTTTCAGCGGAAGCCCTTCAGGCAGCGCTCCGCGGCCTGCCATGCCCCTCCTGCAATGAGGTCCTGGGCGAGGCAGGCGTCTTTGCGTTCAACCTCATGTTCCAGACGACCATCGGCCCGGGGTCGCAGAGGAAGGGTTACCTCCGGCCGGAGACCGCCCAGGGCATATTCACCGATTTTCCCCGGCTCCTCCGTTTCTACCGGGACAAACTTCCTTTTGGCGCCGTCCAGATCGGGAAGTCCTACCGCAACGAGATCTCACCCCGCCAGGGCATGATCCGGCTGCGCGAGTTCTCCCAGGCGGAAGCCGAGATCTTTGTCCACCCCGACGAGAAGAACCATCCCTCATTTTCCCGATACGCGGATTATGCCGTGCCGCTCCTCACCATCGCAGGGCAGGTGGAGAACCGCGAACCTGTCACAATGACTATGCGTGATGCTGTGAACGATGGGTTGATTGCAAACGAGTATGTTGCCTACTACATAGCGTTGACGCACCAGATCCTGACCTCTATCGGCATCGATCCCGCCCGACTCAGGTTCCGCCAGCACCTAACAGAGGAACGGGCGCACTACGCAGCCGACTGCTGGGACGCCGAGGTCTATTCCGACCGTTTCGGGTGGGTCGAGATTGTCGGGATCGCCGACCGCACCGACTACGACCTGCGCTCGCACGCGGAGCACTCCGGCACATCGATGACAATCTTCGTCCCCTACGACGAGCCGCGGGCGGTCAAAAAGCGCCGGATAGTGCCTGACATGGGCGTGATCGGCCCCAGGTTCCGCGAGAAGGCAAAAGCCGTTGTGGAGGCCCTGGCATCTTCTGAACCCGGGGAGGACGGCGCGCGGATCACCATCGGCGGTGAGGAGATCTTCATACCCGCCGACCTCTACCAGGTTCGTGAAGAGGTGGTGGAGGTCAGGGGTGAAGATGTGATGCCCCACGTCATCGAACCTTCATACGGCATCGACCGGATGATCTACGTCGCCCTTGAACACTCCTACGCCGAGGATGAGATCGATGGCGAGATCCGGCGTGTGTTTCGATTCCCGCCGGCGGTTGCACCTATCCAGGTTGCTGTCTTCCCTCTGATGAACCGCGATGGCCTTGATACAATCGCCCGCAGGATCACAGAGACCCTGCTGCAGCACCGTATCCTTGCCCAGTATGATGATTCCGGTGCAATCGGGAGGCGTTACAGGAGACAGGATGAGGTCGGAACGCCCTTTGCCGTCACCGTCGATCACGATACACTTGAGGACAACACTGTGACCATTCGAGACCGAGACAGCACCAAACAGGTCAGGGTGCCGATCGAACGGTTGCCCGCGACTCTCTCTGGCCTCGTCACCGGCAGCGTTAAGTTCCACGAACTCAAGGCATGAACTACGTCTCCCACCCGCTGATCCGGCCACAGAGCATAGAAGAGCGGCGTTACCAGATCTCAATCGCCCTGAGGGCGCTGGATACGAACACGATGGTCGTCCTCCCGACGGGACTCGGGAAGACCGCCGTAGCGCTCATAGTTGCAGCGTCCCGACTCTACTCCCACCAGGGGAAGGTGCTCGTGCTTGCGCCAACAAAACCCCTGGTCGAGCAGCACCTCCGGTTCTTCAGGCAGCACCTGCTCTTATCAGAGGGAACCGAGCCGGCGGAGACGGATTTTGCTATGTTTACCGGGGCCACCCCCCCGGACGAACGGGCACAGGCCTGGGAGACGTGCCGGATCTGTTTTGCCACCCCCCAGGTGATCAAGAACGACTGTCTGGCAGGCAGGTACAGCCTTACCGATGTCGTGCTGCTGGTCGTGGACGAGTGTCACAGGGCGGTCGGGAACTACGCTTACGTCTTCCTGGCCGATCACTACTGCAACACGGCGAAGAACCCGCTGGTTCTTGCGATGACCGCTTCCCCCGGGGGTGACCCGCTGAAGGTGCAGGAGGTCTGCAACAACCTGCACATCGAGGCGGTCGAGACACGGGTGGAGACCGATGAAGATGTCCTCCCCTACATCCACGAGCGCGAGATACACTACATAGACGTCTACCTGCCCCCCGAACTCCAGGAAGCGCTCGTGACACTGAGGGGGCTTGTGGGATCAAGGCTTGAACAACTTGCGAAACTCAATTACCAGGTTCCAAAAGCCGATAAACTCTCAATAAAGGCCTTAAACGCCCTGAATGCCCAGATCCAGCAGCGCATACAGGCACGCGATCCCTCCGGGTTCATGGCGGCATCGCTGCATGCGGAGTGCATGAAACTTCGCCACGCCATATCGCTTGCCGAGACCCAGGGGAGCGAGGCGCTCAAACTCTACCTTGCAAGGCTCGGTGCGGAGGGTGCCTCGAGCGCCGGGAGCAAGGCAAGCAAACGGCTTGTCTCGGATCCGGCATACCGGAGGCTGGTCGAGACGGCGGCGGGTTGGAGGGAGGAACTCCACCCGAAGGTCTCGATCGTCCGCGAACTGGTGGAGGCCCAGCTGGCAGCGCACCCGGAGAGCCGGATCATCGTTTTTGCCACCTACCGCGACACCGTCCAGACCCTGGTCGATAAGCTCAGGGCGGCTGGCATCCCCTGCGAACGGTTCGTCGGCCAGGCGTCCAGGGACGCGGAGCGTGGACTCTCGCAGAAGGAGCAGATCGCAACCCTGGCCCGGTTCCGGGCAGGGGAACTGAAATGCCTGATCGCAACATCCGTAGGTGAGGAGGGACTCGACGTTCCATCGACCGATATGGTGATCTTTTACGAGGCCGTCCCCTCGGAGATCCGGAGCATCCAGCGAAAGGGCCGGACGGGGCGGAGCGGCAGCGGCACAATCATCGTCCTGGTGACGAAAGGAACCTCCGATGAGACGTTCCGGTATGTGAGCCAGAACAGAGAACGGGCGATGATGAGGGGCATAAGGAAAATGAGTGCCGCTCCTCCCCATAACCCTGCCACCCGACAGACGGAGATCCTGGCGTTCGCATCGCCGGGGCCGGCGATAACCGTCGATGACAGGGAGACCTCATCCCGGGTTGTCGAGCGCCTGCACCAACTCGGGGCATCGATCGCGCTGGAGCGGCTTGATATTGGGGACTACGCCATAGGGGATAGGATTCTCGTTGAGCGAAAGACGGTGCAGGACTTTGTGACAACCCTCGTCGAACGCGACCTCTTCGGACAGATTCAGGCGATTGCCGATGCCGTGCCGCGCCCTGTCCTGATCATCGAGGGGTCTGACGATCTCTACGCGGTGCGAAACATCCACCCGAACGCGATCAGGGGGACGCTTGCCGCCATAATGGTTGATATGGGGGTGGCGCTGATCCGGACGCGTGATCCGGATGACACCGCAGAGACGCTTTATGTCCTTGCACAGCGCGAGGGGGGCGAACGGCGGGAACGGAAGGCGCACCCGAAGAAGTCCTACCGATCGAGTCGCGAAGAACAGGAGTATGTTCTTGCAGCGTTCCCTAACGTCGGTTTAAAGAGTGCAAGGCTCCTCCTTGAGCATTTCGGGTCGCTTAAGGCGGTCATCGAGGCTGAACCGGAGGAACTGATGGCGGTGGACGGGATCGGGGAGAAGACCGCCAGCGCGATATGGGACCTCGCCCACAGACCTTATCTCTGACCCAGTCTTGCGAGCGCCCTCGCGCCCCGCTCGACCGCCTTCATAAGGGTCAGGCAGTCTTCAACCCTCCGCTCACTCCTGACACGTTCGCAGAGGTGAACGATCGTCCGCTCGATCTCGGCGGCAACCGGGCGCTGCGGCTCCATGGCGGCTGCAGCGGTTTGCAGGATCTGAACGGAGGCAGCGGCTGGTGCGGAGGGCTCGGAGCCCGGATGAGGCTCCTCAGACTCAAGGAGAGGGCAGATGACGCACTGCGTCTCTCCTTTATACTCAAAAAGGGGGTAGCCGCAGACCTTGCAGGATTTTGCGAGCATCTTCCCTCCTTTGAGAAGATACCCGGCCATGACTTCATCGGCCCGCTCAACCGTCATTTTGCTTAACTCCTTTAATCTATATATGCCTGTATGGCATTAATAATAGAGGGGTTGTTCTCATGGCAAGTCCAGACGAAACAATACAGATCTGCATCCAGATGCTGCAGAATATCAGCGAAGATTCCACCATCCCACGAAATATCAGGCGTGCTGCAGACTCGACAAAATCTGTTCTCCTTGACGAGTCGCAGAGTATAGGTCTTCGTGCCGCAACCGCGATCTCAATGATCGACGAGGTCAGCAACGACCCGAACATGCCCGTCCATGCACGGACAAGGATCTGGGAACTGGTATCTCAACTCGAAACGGTACCTCTTGACTGAATCGTCCGCAATTGAGTGATTCCGGCAGAACCATAACAGAAAGGGGATTCTCCGGTTTTGCCGGCCGAAACCCGCTATCTGCCCTCTCTTAGTCTTAGTGCTCTTCACCCATGACGGTGATGTGAACGGTGCGCTGGCGCTGCAACCGCACGTCTAACTCCAGGAGGACGATCTGCTGCCATGTTCCGCACGCAAGTTTGCCTCCGATGATAGGGACGGTGAGCGAGGGGCCGACGATCGCCGCTCTGACGTGCGAACGACCGTTGCCATCGCCCCAGGCTGCATCATGGGCGTAAGGGATGCCCTCTGGTGCAATGACCGAGAGCGCCCGGCAGAGGTCGGAGAGAACGCCGGGTTCATACTCGATGGTGGTGACGGCAGCGGTCGAACCCGAGACAAAGATGTTTGCAAGGCCTTCACGCACGCCGCTCTCGGAAACTGTCTCTGCGACCGGCGGTGTGAGGTTGACGATCTCCCCCTCGCCGTGTGTATTTACCTGGATTGTCCGGCGGTGCATCATCACTGACACCTCTTTGATATGCTCCGTTGTATCCTGCAGGTTGATAAATGCGGCGGAGACGGCG
>DAFR01000063.1:17024-18040 GCA_002497965.1 Methanomicrobiaceae archaeon UBA436
CCCCCCTCCAGATGGGGCGGGCAAGTGTCTGGTGACAACCCCACGAAAGCCGTGGACGGGGACGGAGAGAGGTGCTCAGCGATTGCCCGCTCACGCGCACCCAGGGAAGCCGCCCCGGCCTGAACGTCTTGGTTTGATGGCCGCCGGGGGGGTCTCAAGGCTATCGCGGCCACAAACCGTATATAGACCGTGCGAACATCTCCTCTCCGGAGATGGTGGATGTGCCCTACCGGTGGAACAGCAGAAGAGATGTGGACGAGGCTGTTGTCGTCGTGATGAATACAATGGATTCAGACCATGAGATCGGGGGGTGGTTGATGGAGACCCTTCAGGGTGCGATCAACGACTCCGATCCAGAGCTCGTGATGCACTTCTTCAACGAACTCGAAAAGCACCGACCGGAGGCGCTCCGGTACTTTGCAAAGCCCGTGTTTTGAGGAGTGGTCTTTGAGCATGCCCGGGAGAGAATGCTCTCGACAAAAGGTGTGGATCCGGTGAGATCCGGTCCGCTGCACAAAAAAAAACGGATCTTTCATATCGGCCGGCGGCGCATAGGGTATCATGCCCGCAAAAAGCGAGTTTGGGAGAGGATTCATCGTCAACCTGATGCTGCTTTCGCGGCACTTTGGCCTCCCGCCAGAAAAAGCATTCTACGGCGCTGCAGACCACCTGAACGACTTCATCCTGCCGGAACGATTCAGAGGGACCGAGATCGAGGAACTTGTCGAGCGGCTCCGAAAGGCGGTGATCTGGCACCAGCCCGGTATCATGGACAAAGAGGATGCAGCGGACATAAAACACCTCCTCAACAGGCTCGCGATCGCGATCGACCGCGAACTGGGGATCGCCGAGCCTGACGTGGGGAAGTACGACTGATGAGCGCAGGTGCACCCGCTGATTGAAGGCAGAGAGGCGTCCAGACCTCATGTAATGGTGCGATCTTCTGGACTACCGGGCAGGAGGATAGACGCAAAAACCGAGACCATCAAACCAGTTTGCTCATCGTTCGATCCCCC
>DAFR01000063.1:18163-22756 GCA_002497965.1 Methanomicrobiaceae archaeon UBA436
TGGTGGTGTAAGGCGATGCCGCCACCCCGGATCTATCAATGGAGAGGTTTATCAAACCGGGGTGGATATTGCTCTGATGACCTCAAAACCCGCATTTCCCCTGAGCCACAGGTATAAGTGTCCATAAACCCAATATATAGTGTGAATTTTGCTGAGATAGGGACGCCGCTCGTTTCAGCGGAGGTCACGGATGACTGAGACCTACGATGCCTCCCACATCACGGTACTGGAAGGCCTGAGACCTGTACGCGAGCGCCCTGCCATGTATATCGGCAGCACGGATAGCCGTGGACTGCACCATCTTGTCTACGAGGTCGTGGACAACGCCATAGACGAAGCTCTCGCCGGTTTCTGCGACCTCATCCTGGTGACCATCAACCGTGACGGTTCGGTCACTGTTGACGACAATGGTCGCGGCATCCCGGTCGACCTCATGCCACGGTATGGCAAGAGCGCACTCGAGATAGTACTCACCGTGCTTCATGCCGGCGGGAAGTTTGACAAGAATACCTACCAGGTCTCCGGCGGACTCCACGGCGTCGGCGTATCGGTGGTCAACGCCCTTGCATCCTGGCTTGATGCAACAGTCTACCGTGACGGCAACATATATACGATGCAGTTCCGGCGGGGCGAGGTCTCAAGACCGCTCGAGAGCCGCCCGGAGACCGAAGACGAGATGAGGGCACGATACGAGGCGCGTTACGGCACCCCGGCTCCAGACGAGATAGACTACGGGCGGCTTCGGGGAACCCGGATAACGTTCCAGCCCGACCGCTCGATCTTCGAGACCGTCGAGTTTGATTACGACGTGCTGGATCACCGTCTCCGCGAGCTCGCTTACTTAAACAGCGGGCTTAAGATCGTCCTCCGGGACGAGCGCACCGGTGACTCGGCCACATACTGCTTCGAAGACGGTATCCGCCAGTTCGTTGCCTATCTTGGCGAGGGGAAGGAGAAACTCCACGACGAGATCATCTACTTCCAGAAGAGTGATCCCGAGAGCCTGGTTGAGGTTGAGGTCGCTCTCCAGTACAACAACTCATACACGGAGACCGTCTTTACCTACGTCAACAGCGTCAACACCCGGGAGGGGGGGACGCACCTCGAGGGGTTCCGAAGCGCCATAACGAGGGCGATCAACAACGCCGCACGCCGAAATAACCAGATCAAGAACAGCGATACACTCTTCCGCGGTGAGGATGTCAGAGAAGGGCTTGTCGCCGTAATAAGCACCCGTGTGGCAAACCCACAGTTTGAGGGACAGACCAAGATGCGCCTTGGAAACAGCAACGTCCGGGGCATCGTGGACTCGCTGGTCTACTCCTCGCTCACCGACTACTTTGAGGAACACCCAAAAACCCTCCAGGCGATCGTGGAGAAGGCGATGGCGGCTGCCAGGGCGCGGGAAGCCGCCAGGAGTGCACGTGAACTCGCCCGCCGCAAGAGTTCGCTGGAGTCGACGGGGCTCCCGGGAAAACTTGCCGACTGCCAGGAGCGTGACCCGGCAAAGAGCGAGCTCTATATTGTGGAGGGCGACTCTGCCGGAGGTTCGGCCAAACAGGGCCGCGACCGTAAGTTCCAGGCAATCCTTCCCCTGCGGGGAAAGATCCTGAACGTCGAGAAGGCCTCTGAGCACAGGATCCTGAAGAACGCCGAGATCCAGGCGCTGGTCTCCGCCATCGGCACAGGCATCGGCGATACCTTCGACGCCGAACGCGCCCGCTACCACCGTATCATCCTGATGACGGATGCCGATGTCGACGGGGCACACATCCGGACGCTCCTCCTGACGTTCTTCTACCGCTACATGACAGGGCTCATCGAGAAAGGGTTCATCTATATCGCCCAGCCACCGCTCTACCGGGTCGCCAGGGGCAAACAGGAAAGATACGCCTACGGAGATGAGGAACTCCGGGCCATCCTGGCGGATTGGGGTGAGAAGGGCGTCTCAATCCAGCGCTACAAGGGTCTTGGCGAGATGAATGCAGAGCAGCTCTGGAGCACCACGATGGATCCGGCAAACAGGATCCTCAAGCAGGTGCGGATCGAGGACGCCGCATACGCAAACGCTATCTTCGAGAAACTGATGGGAGAGAATGTAGACGCCCGGCGGGACTTCATACGCCGGCATGCAAAAGAGGTGAGCAACCTTGACATCTGAGCAGCAGGTTGTCCCTGTCAACATCGAGGAGGAGATGAAGTCATGCTACATCGACTACGCGATGAGCGTGATCATCGGCCGCGCCATCCCCGATGTTAGGGACGGTCTGAAACCGGTCCACCGCCGCACCCTCTACGCCATGGGGGAGATGGGCAACACAAGCGACAAACCCTACAGGAAGAGCGCCCGTGTTGTCGGAGATGTCATGGGTAAGTACCACCCCCACGGTGATGCGGCCATATACGATACGCTGGTGAAGATGGCACAACCATTCACCTACCGCTACCCGCTGGTGGACGGTCAGGGGAACTTCGGTTCGATCGATGGGGATGCCGCCGCGGCCATGCGATACACCGAGGCCAGGCTCACAAAGATCTCGGAGGAGCTCCTGGCCGATATCGACAAGAAGACGGTTAATTTCACCCCGAACTTCGATGGATCGCTCGAGGAGCCGGAGGTCCTCCCTGCACGGATACCAAACCTCCTCATCAACGGTTCAAGCGGGATTGCCGTCGGGATGGCGACAAACATGCCGCCCCACAACCTCCGCGAGGTATGTGAGGCTATCTGCCGTGTAATCGATAACCCGGGTCTCTCGACGGATGATCTGATGAAGATCATGCCGGGACCGGACTTCCCGACAGGCGGGCTCATCATGGGGACGGAGGGTATCAGGGACGCCTACATGACCGGGCGCGGGAAGTGCGTGATCCGGGGTGTCGCGGAGATCGAGGAGGAGGGCAGGGCACCGCGGATCGTCATCACCGAGATCCCCTACCAGGTGAACAAGGCGCGCCTGATCGAGCATATCGCCTCCCTCGTCCACGACAGAAGGATCGAAGGGATCAGCGATATCCGTGATGAGTCCGACAGGGAGGGGATGCGGATCGTGATCGACCTCAGACGAGGGGTGGCCCCGCAGGTGATCCTTAATTACCTCTACAAACACACGGCGCTTGAGTCTTCTTTCGGGATCATCAACCTGGCAATCGTCGATCGTCAGCCCCGCACCTTAAACCTCAAGGAGATCATAGGGGAGTTCATCAAACACCGGGTGGAGGTCGTCCGGCGGAGGACCGAGTTCGATCTCGCAAAGGCACGGGAGAGGATGCACATCCTCCACGGTCTCCTCGTCGCCCTCGAGAACATCGATGCTGTGGTTGCGACAATCAGGGCTTCCAGGACGACCGAAGAGGCGCAGAAAGCGCTTGTTGCAAAGTTTGCACTGGACGAGGTGCAGGCGGATGCCATCTTAAAGATGCAGCTCCGGCGGCTTGCGGCGCTTGAACAGCAGAAGATCCTGGACGAACGCGACGCTCTTGCGGCCGAGATCGAGCGGCTAACCACGATCCTCTCGACCGAGGCAAACATCCTCGCCGAGATCAGGAAAGAACTTCATGATATTGCCGCCCGCTATGGTGATGACCGGAGAGCCAGAATCGTGGAGGCGGCCGAGACGTTTGAGAAGGAGGACCTGATCGAGGACAAACCGATGCTGGTCTCGCTCACCGCTTCAAACTACATCAAGAGGATCGACCTGGATGCCTACCGGAACCAGAGGCGCGGTGGCCGCGGCGTCATAGGCATGGCCACAAAAGAGGATGACGGTGTAGAGAGGGTCTTTGCAGCCAGCATGCACGATCACCTCCTCTGTTTCACCGACAGAGGAAGGGTCTACTGGCTGAAGGTCTACGACCTTCCGGAGGGGCAGAGGACGGGCAGAGGCAAAGCCCTTGTCAATCTCCTGCCCCTCGCCGGAGATGAGCGTGTTACCGCGGTGATCCCGGTCAGGGAGTTTCAGCCTGACCGCTACCTCTTCTTTGCAACGAGAGGCGGCACGGTCGCGAAGGTGGCGCTCGATGAGTTCTCGCATCCGCGCCAGACCGGGATCAACGCCATCAAACTCCGGGACGGCGATGCGCTGGTGGACGTGAATATGACCGACGGCAACCAGGAACTGATCCTGACAACCAGGTTCGGCCAGAGCCTCCGGTTCCACGAAGACTCCGTCCGCCCGGTTCACCGGAACGCCATGGGTGTCCGGGGGATCAGACTGCGCAACGGTGATGCGCTGCAGTCGGTGACGGTGGTGGAGGGGGATCATCTCCTCACCATCACCGAGCAGGGTTTCGGTAAACGAACCGAGTTTGATGAGTTCCGCGGCCACAGCAGGGGCACGCTCGGCGTGCGAAACATCGTTGTCGATGCGAGGGGTGGCGGTGTCGTCGGGTCGATGGCGGTCTATGAGAACGACGAGATCATCGTTATGAGTGCCTCCGGGATCGTGATCAGGACGAAGGTCTCTGAGATCTCGATACAGAAACGGGGCACGCGGGGTGTCCGGATAATGAGGCTCGATGATGGTGACCGCGTTGTCGGGTTCACGATCCTGAATTCAGAAGACAGGGACGAGGAGTAGGCGCCAGGGATCA